>NZ_RZTE01000011.1:122068-123694 GCF_003997415.1 Mesorhizobium sp. M7A.F.Ca.MR.245.00.0.0
TCGGCTGGTTCAGGCGGCTTCGCCAGGAAAGTCGACGTCACCACCGGCGGCTCGGTCGAAACCCTGCAGGACCGGTCGGCAGGCATCGTCGTCCAATCGCTTGGCGGCGGCGGCGGCAATGGCGGTTTTGTCGTGGAAGGCGCCCTCTTCGGAGCGAGCGTTGGAATCGGCGGCAAGGGCAGCGGCGGCGGCGATGGCGGCGACGTGTTCTTCCGCACCGCCAATGGCGGCCAGCAATCGATCATCACGCGCGGCACCGACTCGATCGGCCTCGTCGTACAGTCGGTCGGCGGCGGTGGCGGCAATGGCGGCTTCGTCGGCACGTTTGGCGCGATCGCCAATCTGGGCATCGGTGGTGGCGGCGGCGCGGCAGGCGCGGGCAAGGCAGTCGATGCGACCTATAATGGTTCGGTCGAAACCTTCAAGGAAAGGTCGGCCGGTATCATCGTGCAATCGATCGGTGGCGGCGGCGGCAATGGCGGCGGCGTCATCGGTGTCGGCCTTGGCCTGACCGTCGGCATCGGCGGCAGTGGCGCGGGCGGCGGTGCCGCGGGCAAGGTCGTCTACAACTCCACCACCACGAATATCACAACCCACGGCGCCGACTCCGCTGGCCTGATCATTCAATCGATCGGCGGCGGCGGCGGCAATGGCGGCTTTTCGTTCAATGGCGCTATCGCTGCGACCATTGGCATCGGCGGCAAAGGCGGAGCGGCCGGCGAGGCCGAGACGGTCAGGGCCACAATTGGCGGCGGCTTGATCCATACGATCGGCGATCGCTCGACGGGCATTGTCGCGCAATCCATCGGCGGTGGCGGCGGCACGGGCGGCGGTTCTGCGGGACTGAACCTGGGCCTCGGCATCGGGATCGGTGGTAAGGGCGCCGGCGGTGGCGGCGGCAAGACCGTTGATGTCATCAACGGCGCCGTCGTCCAGACCGAAGGTATTCAGTCGCACGGCATCATGGCGCAGTCGGTCGGCGGCGGCGGCGGCTCCGGCGGCTTTGCGGTGACGGTTGGCGGACCTTCCTTCTCGCTGGGCGGCAATGGCAGTTCCGGTGGTGGCAGCCAGAAAGTCTATGTCGAAAATACGGCTCGGATCACCACTGACAGGGACCTCTCGATCGGCATCTTCGCGCAGTCGGTCGGTGGTTCAGGTGGTGATGGAGGTTTGGCGGGCGCCGGTGGTGCCTTTGCGGCCGTCGCTGTCGGTGGCCAGGGCGGCGCTGGCGGGGCAGGTGGCCAGGTCGAGGTCAAAAACACCGCAAACATAACCACCAAAGGCGCGCTCGCGCACGGCATCCTGGCGCAATCGGTCGGCGGCGGCGGCGGCAATGGCGGCAGCGCCGGTGCGGTCGCGGTTGGTATATTCGGTGCGGCTGGCGTCGCGATCGGCGGCGGCGGCGGCGATGCGAACCTGAGCGATCAGGTTACCGTCACCCACAAGGGCGACATCCGCGTCGGCGGCGCGGGCGCGAAGGCCATCCTGGCGCAATCGGTCGGCGGTAGCGGCGGCAATGGCGGCAATGCCTATTCCGGAGCCTTCAGCGCCGGTTTCTACGCATCGGCAGCGGTCGGCGTTTCGGTTGGCGGCGAGGGCGGCGATGGCGGCCCTGGCGGCAAGGTT
>NZ_RZTE01000011.1:123704-125267 GCF_003997415.1 Mesorhizobium sp. M7A.F.Ca.MR.245.00.0.0
AGGTTACGGTCAGGGCGGACGGCAACATCATCGCCGACACCGACGCGGTCGGCTCGGGCGGCATCGTGGCACAGTCGATTGGCGGCGGCGGCGGCAATGGTGGCCGTGCGGCCACGATGGCCGGCTCGGTCAGCAACGGCGTCAATGTCAGCCTCGGCGTTACTGTCGGCGGCTGGGGCGGCGACGGTGGCAGGAGCGACCTGGTGATCGTCGATACCGGCCTCAGCGGCGGCGGCAGCATCGTCACCAAGGGTTACCAGGCTGGCGGCATTCTTGCCCAGTCGGTTGCCGGCAGCGGCGGCAATGGCGGCGATTCCTGGGCGGCGGCTGGCGGTTACGGCGTCAATGTCAGCGTCAACGCGACCGTGAGCATCGGCGGCGGCGGCGGCGACGGCAATGTCAGCGACGATGTGCTCGTCCACAATGCCATGACGGTGCAGACGGATGGCGACATGAGCGCGGCGATCCTTGCGCAGTCGATCGGCGGCGGCGGCGGCAATGGCGGCTCGACCAACGGTGCGACCGCCGATCTGGGCGGCGGCCAAGGCGTCAACGTTGCGGCCAACGTGACCGTCGGAGGCGGGGGCGGCACCGGCAATATCTCCGGCGCGGTCGACGTGATCAACACCGGCAATTTGACGACCAAGGGCGATTTCTCCTCAGGCATCGTCGCGCAATCGCTGGGCGGCGGCGGCGGCATGGGCGGATCGAGCAACGCCAAGGCGTTCCACCTTGGCGGCACCAGCGAGACGAGTGTCACCGTCAATGTCGGCATTGGCGGTTCGGGCGGCTCCGGCAACGATGCGGCGTTGTTCCGCCTGGATGACGGCAACAACGTCATCGGCGCCGGCGTGCATGTCGACAATTCCGGGGTAATCCGGACCCAGGGCTTCAATTCCATCGGTATCCTGGCGATGTCGGTCGGCGGCGGCGGCGGCGCGGCTTCGACCGACGAGGAGATCGTTGGCGGAGGCAGTGAAGGCGAGACGTCCGTCGGCATCGGCGCGGCGATCGGCCTCGCCGCGGGCGGCGCCGGCAATGGCGGCACGGTCTCTGTAACCAACCGGAGCCTGATCGTGACCGACGGCGCCGATTCGTATGGTATCAGCGCCAACTCGATCGGCGGCGGTGGTGGTGTCGGCGGCTCGGCGACATCGGGCGTATTGGGTAAATATGCGATCGGTGGGGCGCTTGGCGGGGCAGGCGGCGGCGGGGGCAGCGCTTTCCAAGTCGACGTCTTCAATCTCGCCACGGCCGGCATCTGGACCCAGCAGGAGCGTTCCATCGGCATCTTCGCACAGTCGGTGGGTGGCGGCGGTGGCGCCGGTGGCGCCGGCGAAAGCACCGGTCACACCGATGAATCGGAAGTCAGTGTCAACCTGTCACTGGGCGGGTCCGGCAACGTTGGCGGTAACGGTGGCAAGGTCAATGTCGAAAACAGCGGCTGGATCCAGACCGAGAAGGCCTATTCGCACGGCATACTGGCGCAGTCGATCGGCGGCAGCGGCGGCGTCGGCGGCGCTTCGGGCACCTCGGCCAAGGACTCCAATGTGGCCATAACCT
>NZ_RZTE01000011.1:125379-157297 GCF_003997415.1 Mesorhizobium sp. M7A.F.Ca.MR.245.00.0.0
CCGGCTCGACCGAGACAGGCAGCGCGGAAACGTCGGTGACGCTGGCGACCGGCGGGCTGGGCGGTGGGGGCAGCAGCGGTGGCGACGTAATCGTCGACAATCATGGCAAGATCACCACGCTCGGCTATCTTTCGCACGGCATTTTCGCGCAATCGGTAGGCGGTGGCGGCGGTGCTTCGGGTGCCGCGGCCAACGCTTCGGAGGCCGACATGACGATCGGCGGCGCGATTTCTCTGCCGAGCGGCGACGGCTCCAATGGCGGCCATGTCACGGTCAACAATGACGGCATCATCGAAACCTGGAAGGATGGAGCGCTCGGCATTTTCGCCCAGTCCGTCGGCGGCGGCGGCGGTTATGGCGGCGTGGTATCGGCCGACACGGCGGGAGACGAGTCGGTTGCGCTGCAGCTTGGCGGCTTCGGCGGCAATGGCGGCAATGGCGGCAAGGTCGATGTCACGGTTTCCGGCACCATCATCACCCATGGCGAGCGCGCGCATGGCGTGGTCGCGCAATCGGTCGGCGGCGGTGGCGGCTATGGCGGCGACGCCAAGGGCAAGAGCTCGAATGCGTTGGCCATTGGCGGTCTCGGCGGCAATGGCGGCGATGGCGGCGATGTTACCGTCATCCGCACCGGCACGATCACGACGACGGGCAAGGATTCCATAGCCATCATCGCGCAGTCGGTCGGTGGCGGCGGCGGCATCGGTGGTGCCGGTTTCGGGCGCTTTGGCGCCGACGACGACGGCGGCGGGCCAAACGCCATCGGCTTCAACACGCCTGGTGGCACCAAGGGCACCGGCGGCAAGGTAACCATCATCCAGTCCGGCGCCATTGAGACCGATGGCGACCGTGGACACGGCGTCGTTGCCCAGGCGGTGGGCGGTGGCGGTGGCGCCGGCGGCATGGATTCGCTGGCCATGGGCCAGTCGGCGGCCGGCTCGCAAGGCGGTATCGGCGACGCTGCGGCGTCGGCCGCAAGCACGGACAGCCAAGTCTGGGTCAAGGGCGCAAGTTCGTATGCGATGTTCGGCCAGAGCGCGACAGGCGACGGCAATGCCCATGCGGTCGATCTGACGGCGGGTGACAGCCTGTTCGCGCAAGGTGCGGATTCCGTGGCTGTCTATGGCGAGAGCACGGCCAAGGGCGCCAAGGGCAACATCACCATCAATCTGAATGGCCAGTACACGATCGGCGGTGCCGGAACCGGCGTGGCGGCGATGCTTGTCGGGGGCGCAGACAACACGCTGAACAACCACAGCCTGCTCTATGCGATGGGGGCAACGCCGAGTTTCACCATCCAGGCGTCGCAATTTCAGGCATTCCAAGCCTTCCTGTTGGCGCCCGGTCCCGTCGTGCCGACGAATGCGATCCTGGAATCGCTTCTGGACGATTTCAGCCCACTGGCTATCACCGGCACATCGGGCGATGACCATGTGGAGAATTCGAAGATTGCCGACACGCTCGGACGGGTGATCGGCAACATGGATCTCGGCGGCGGCACGAACAGCTTCCACAATATCGCCGACGCCTCGATGGTCGGCCTCAAGACCATCGATCTCGGCGGCGGCAAGTTCACCAATGACGGGCTGTTTACCAACCAGGGCATCGGCGTCGTGGCCAAAGTGGATGTCACGGGCGGCTTCACGCAGATATTCTCGGGCGACTTCGTCACCGACGTCGATCTCAACAACCAGATCACGGATGCCCTGGCACTAACGGTGGCCGGAGACTTCGATGGCGAGGCGCCGTTGAATTTCCTGTCGATCGACAAATTGTTCGCCGAATATGTGCTGGCCACCGGATCGGCGATGACCGATTCCGGCATCACGCCCACGACGCTGCATCCGGCGGTCGGCTTCAATTTCCTGACCAAGGTGGTCGGCGGAACGGATCTGGTTCTCTATGCCGACAATCCGACTTTCCTGGAGTTGGCACAGGATCCTAACTCCGGCACGACCGATCCCGGCGTCTTCCAGATGGCGCAGTATCTCGATGATGTCGAGGCTTCTTCGAGCCCAGACAATCCGATGGCGCTGTTGATTAACATGCTGCGCTTCCTGCCCGATGAAATGGAGCTCGGCTCGGCCCTGACGCGGCTGACGCCGCACTATGCCGTGCACACATTCGAGATGATCAACCGCTCCACGGACATCATGCTGGAGGCGGCGCGCGAATGCACCGGCGTTCCCGCCTACAAGGATCCCGACGGACGCTGTGTCTGGGCGTCGATCAGTCCGCAAGCCGAGTACAGCCGCGACGCTGGGGCCGGCACCACCAGCCGAGACGACGTCATGAAGACGATGTCGCTTGGCGGCATTGGCGAGGTCAGCCAGCACTGGTCGCTCGGCGCAACGATAGGCCGGACCGAATTCGACTCGAAGATCGATTTCAACGGCGAATTGCTGTCGGCCACGACAGGCGAATCCTGGCAGGCGTATGCGCTGGCGAAATATGCCGACAAGAACTACTTCATCGACTTCGCAGTCGGCGGCGGCACCGGCTCCTTCAAGGGCGAGCGCGATACGCATCTCGATCAGGTGGCCTTCATTCCGGGCGAAACGCTGATCGGCGATTATCTGCCGGAGGCATTGCTGCCTGGCATCGGCAACAGTGTCACCTACACGCAGAAAACCGCCCAGTTCGGCGGTTCGGCGCGGCTCGGCATAACGCAGGAGATGGGTGTTTTCTACCTGCAGCCGACCCTGCAGTTCGACGCGCGCTGGCTGCGTGTTTCCGGCAAGGAAGTGGGCTCGGTTGCCGCCTTCAACTTCGACGGCAGCGCCAACATGTATTATTCGGCGACGCCGGCTTTCGAGATCGGTACCGACATTGCACTCAGCGACATTGCCAGCCTTCGCGTCTACGGCAAGGCTGGCGTGGAGTTTTCCGACAAGGAGTGGGAAATCGAAGGTCGCTTCGCGGCGGCGGAGAATCTGCCTGGCAACCCCGCATTGCACTTGACGGAGGCCGTCGATTCGCCGCTCTATCGGGTCGGCGCCGGCCTTGAGCTGAACGGCGTCAATGGCGTCGGCATGTCCGTCAGATATAATGGCGCCTTCGGCGAAACGGTTAAACAGAACGCGATCAGCGCGTCTCTCAAGGTCAGTTTCTAGCTGGCCCGAGGCGGAGCCGGGCGGGAGGGATCTTGATGAGGAAGTACGCGTATTTCGTGGCGATGCTGGGTGTTGCCTGCACCGTCGGCGTGGCGGCCGTGGCGGCGCAAACCAAGAGCGACAAGGCGGTCACGGCACCCGCTGCCGCGGATGCGCCGCAGTTGCCCGGCGGCGCGTCGGCACTGTCTGAAACCCACGGCGACTGGACGGTCAATTGCCAGATATCGGGCACGGCCAAGACCTGCAGCCTGTCGCATCAGCAATTCAACAAGCAAAGCAATCAGCGGCTGCTGGCGATCGAGCTGTCGAGCAAGACCGGCGAGGATGCCATGGGCACGCTTGCGTTGCCGTTCGGCCTGGCGCTGGCCAAGGGTGTCAGCCTGACCATCGACGATCAGAAGCTGGACGGCAGCCTGGCGTTCAACACCTGCCAGGTCGTCGGCTGTCTGGTGCCGGTGGTGTTCGATGCGACTGTCACGCCGCTGCTGAAATCAGGCACCACACTGAAGATCGACGCTTTCGCGGCAGATACCGGACAAGCGGTGAACTTTTCCATTCCGCTCAACGGCTTCGCCGGCGCGCTTGCCCGGACCGCGCAGCTTTTGACCAATTGATGTAGAGCCGTAGGACTTAAAGCGCTGCCTGAATTTCGTCTCGCGGCAGGGCAGTGCGTCACTGCCTCAGAACGTCTCTGCGTCGGTTCAAACGATGATGGTTTTAAGCCTTTCGGCGATCAAGGCGGCGAGCCGTGCCGCCACATCGTCCTTGCTCATCTCCGGCCATTCCTCGACGCCAGCCTTTGACACGATCCGCACCCGGTTGCGATCGCCGCCCATCACGCCCGAAGAACCGACGCCGCTTCCCTGCGACACGTCGTTGGCGACGATGAGATCGGCGCCTTTTTTCTTGAGTTTGGCCTCGGCGTTGCGCAGGAGATCCTGCGTCTCGGCGGCGAAGCCGATAACCAGGCCGGGTCGCTGGCTGTGATGGCCGACGCCGGCGAGAATGTCGGGATTTTCGACCATGCGCAGCACCGGCGGCCCTTCGCCGGCCACCTTCTTGATCTTCTCACCGGCTGAATTCTCGGTTCGCCAGTCGGCAACGGCGGCGACGAACACCGCCGCGTCGGCAGGCAGGAGCTGTTCCACCGCGTCGCGCATCTCCTGCGCACGTTCGACATGGATGGTCTTCACGCCAGCCGGATCGGCAATATCGACTGGGCCGGAAACGAGGCGCACATCGGCGCCGAGCCTGGCCAGTGCTGCCGCTATGGCATGGCCCTGCTTGCCGGACGAACGGTTGGCGATGTAGCGCACCGGGTCGATCGGCTCATGCGTGGGGCCGGAGGTGACGATGATCCTGCGCCCCGACAGCGGCTTCGGGCCGACGTCGAGCAGTGCCTCGATCGCGGCGACGATCTCCAGCGGCTCGGCCATGCGGCCTTCGCCCGCTTCATTGCTTTCGGCCATCTCACCCCTGGCCGGACCGACGAAGATGACACCGTCTTTCTGGAGTGTCGCGCGGTTGCGGCGGGTGGCCGGATGCGCCCACATTCTGGGGTTCATGGCCGGCGCCATCAACACCGGCTTGTCGGTGGCGATGAGCACGGTGGAGGCCAGATCGTTGGCGTGGCCATTGGCGAGCTTGGCCATCAGGTCGGCGGTGGCGGGCGCCACCACCAGCAGATCGGCCTCTCGCGACAGCCTGATGTGGCCGACATCGTGCTCGTCCTGGCGGTCGAACAGTTCGGTAAAGACATGGTCGGCGGAGAGCGCGCCGGCCGACAGCGTGGTGATGAATTCCTGCGCGGCCGATGTCATGACCACCCGAACCGCGGCCCCGCGCTCGCGCAGCCGGCGGATGAGATCCAACGCCTTGTAGGCGGCTATGCCGCCGCCGATGATGAGCAGGATGCGCTTGCCGGAGAGGCTCATGCCCAAGACCAGTTCTTATCGAGTGTCATGCCGGCTTCAGCGCCGGTTCGATATCGGTATGGATGAAATCATTGCCCTTGAAAAGCAGCGGCAGGTTTCGCGTCCTGGCGAGGGCGTAGGAAAAACAGTCGCCCATGTTGAGTTTGGCGGGATGGCCAGTGCCGCGGCCATAGAGGGCATAGGCTTCAATGCCGGCCTGTGCATGTTCGGCAGTGAGAGCGACGATCGTGACTTTCAGTCTTTCTAGAAGGCCTCTCAACTCAGCTGTGCCGGCCGCCCCATAACGTCCGACGACGACCGTGCCACATTCCATCAGGGTCGCGGCGCTCATAAACATCAGCTGATTTCCGGCGAGGCGCTGAGCTATCACCGGTGCATCAGGCTCCTGCTTGAGGATGGCCAAAATCGCGGAGGTGTCGATCACCACAGTCAGTCCTCCTCGATGAAGGACCAGAGCTCATCCGTTAGTTTTTTCTGATCGAAGTCCACTTTTCGCAATCGTCGACCGAATTCGAGGATTTCCTCTGCCGTGACGACATCGTCGTCGTGCTTGTTGACTGCCGCTACATCCTTCAACAACAGGGTTCTTGCCTCCTGCTCCATTGACACGCCATGTCTGGCGGCCTGCTCGCGCAGCCTTTGCTTCAAATCCTCGTCGAGATTGCGGATCGTCAGGGTGCCCATGGCTATTCCTGCATTCTTGCGATTGATTGATCCTTGGGTTTTTCCCCAGATGCCAAACCCGTTCGGTCGAAACCTTTTGTGGTCGGCAGCCCAACGGATGCGGCGAGCACGTCCCGCGCTTCCTGCTCCATGGAAACGCCCCGCGCGGCGCCGCGCTCGCGTAGCCGCCGCATGACATGGTCTTCCAGATTGCGGACGGTAATCCTCGCCATATGCACACTCCTACGTAGAATATAGCGATCTCGATTTCCGACTGCAATGACAGCATTGCTGTCATTGCCTGCACTCAGATGATCGTCCAGGCGATATAGACCAGCGTCAGCGCAATTACCCAGAGTGCCCAGCGGCCGGAGCGGCTGTAGCGCGCCTCGGCCTTGCCGATGGCGTCGGCGGTGGTCTCGTCGAAGCGCAGGCCGTGCTCGGCCATCAGGTCGATCTCGCGCGACAGCCGGTCGGTGCGCGCCGCAAGCTCGGGAATCTGGCGGGCCAGGGTGAGCAGCGCCCGGGCGCCGTCACGCGCATCGATCATCATGCCACGCGGCCCAAGATTGCCTGATATCCAGTCGCCGACCACCGGCTCGGCCGTCTTCCACATGTTGAAGGCCGGGTCGAGCGTGCGCGCCACGCCCTCGACCACCACCATGGTCTTCTGCAACAGGATCAATTCGGGCCGCGTCGCCATGTCGAAGAGTTCGGTGACCTCGAACAGCAGCGTCAGAAGCTTGGCCATCGAGATGGTCTCGGCCGGCTGGCCATGGATCGGCTCCCCGATCGCCCGGATCGCCTGCGCGAAGGCTGCGACATTGTGCTGGCGCGGCACATAGCCGGCCTCGAAATGGACCTCGGCGACACGCAGATAGTCGCGCGTGATGAAGCCGTAGAGAATTTCGGCGAGGAAGCGGCGCTCCTTCTTGCCGAGCCTGCCGGCAATGCCGAGATCGACGGCAACGATGGTGCCGTTTGCCTCGACGAACAAATTGCCCGGATGCATGTCGGCATGGAAGAAGCCGTCGCGCAGGGTGTGGCGCAGGAACGACTGGATGAGGTTGGCTGCGATCGCCTTCAAATCGTGGCCGGCGGCCTCCAGGCCGGCAATGTCGTTCATCTTGACGCCGTCGACCCACTCCATGGTCAAGACGTCGCGGCCGGTGCGCTCCCAGTCGACGGACGGCACGCGAAAGCCGGGGTCATCCCTGGTGCTTTCGCCGAGCTCCGAGAGAGCCGCCGCCTCGAGGCGAAGATCCATCTCGATCTTGGTGGTCTGCGCCAGCGTCTGGGTGACCTCGACCGGCCGCAGCCGGCGGGACGAGAGGATGTATTTCTCCTGCAGGCGAGCGGCGAGGAAATAGCTTTCGAGATCCTGGAAGAAGTGGCGGCGCACGCCGGGCCGGATCACCTTGACCGCCACCTTGGTGGCAATGCCGTCATGGACAGCGTCGGCGGCATGCACCTGGGCGATGGAGGCGGCGGCGACCGGGTCGCCGAATTGCGTATAGAGGTCGCCGATCTTGCGCCCAAGCGAAGCCTCGATCGCCGCGATGGCCTCGGCCCGGGGGAAGGTGTGCATCTTGTCCTGCAACGTGGCGAGATCGAGCGCCATGTCGTTGCCGACGACGTCGGGCCGTGTCGCCAGGAACTGGCCGAGCTTTACATAAGATGGACCGAGCCGGACGACCGCCTTGGCCAGCCGGTCGCTGCGCTCATAGGCCAGCGCGCGGCGGCGGGTGAACAGCCGCGCCATCCGCCATCCGAACTTCGGCAGGCCGGACAGTTCCTCACCCGGCAGAGCGGCGACGACACCCTCGCGGACCAGCACCCAGCCGGCCCTTACGAGCCGGAATCCTGCACTGACATTGCTCATGGCAGCGCCAATCCTGCCGGCTCTTTGAACCGGCATAGCACGTGTAGATTGTGAGAAATGCGGTCCGGCCTCAAAGCTTCCAGCCCGAATGA
The DNA here is from genome assembly GCF_003997415.1 of Mesorhizobium sp. M7A.F.Ca.MR.245.00.0.0. Taxonomy (NCBI): domain Bacteria; kingdom Pseudomonadati; phylum Pseudomonadota; class Alphaproteobacteria; order Hyphomicrobiales; family Phyllobacteriaceae; genus Mesorhizobium; species Mesorhizobium sp. M7A.F.Ca.MR.245.00.0.0. Next base: position 133,064 of record NZ_RZTE01000011.1, read on the forward strand.
AGTGCTGCAATACCGCCGGAATAGTTGCGGAAGGAAACGCGGTCGAAGCCGGCGCGGGAAATCATCGTCGCGAAATTCTGCTGATTGGGAAACCTGGCGATCGATTCGACCAGATAGGAATAGGGTTCGCCGTCGCCAGTGACCATTTTGCCGATCTTTGGAATGGCGTTGAACGACCAGGCTTCGTAGGCCTTGTCGAGAAGCGGCATCTCGACCTCGGAAAACTCCAGGCACAGGAAGCGCCCGCCCGGCTTCAGCACGCGAAACGCTTCGCCCAAGGCCACCTCGATGCGCGGTACGTTGCGGATACCGAAAGCGATGGTGTAGGCATCGAATGTGGCATCAGGGAAGGGCAGTTCCTCGGCATTGGCCTCGACGAAATCGGTATTGCCGGACAGGCCCTTCTTTTCGGCCCGGTCGCGGCCGACGGCCAGCATCGAGCCATTGATGTCGAGCACAGTGGCATGGGCATTGCCGTGGCTGGCATCGACGATGCGGAAGGCGATGTCGCCGGTGCCGCCGGCAACGTCCAGCACGCGCCAGCCGATCCTTTTGGGAGGATTGAGCCAGGTGACCATGGCGTCCTTCCACAGCCGGTGCAGGCCGGCCGACATCAGATCGTTCATCAGATCGTAGCGGTTGGCGACCTTGTGGAAAACATCGTTGACCAGAGACTGCTTGTCGCCAGCCCCTACACGCTTGAAACCATAGGAGGTTTCCATGCCGCCCGCGGCCGTGGTTCTCTCAACTGACATTTTTTTGATCCGTCATAAAACCGGCGGGACCATAGCCGATCGATGGTGCGGGCGCTATTGTTTAAGGCGCGGTGTTCAGCCGCGCTTCCAGGTGGCGGGTTTTCGAGACCTGGACGGACCGACGGGATGGTTGAATGCCTTTGAAAGCGGAACTGCACTGCCACATCGAAGGGGCAGCGGCGCCCGAACTCGTCATCCGCCAGGCGCAGAAATACGGCAAGGACACCTCGCCCTATATCCAGAACGGTTCCTTCGTCTGGCATGACTTCACCTCCTTCCTGGCGGCTTATGATTTTTCCGCCGATCTGTTCCGGACCGAGGAGGACTATGCGCGGCTGGCCGACCATTATCTGACCAGTCTCGCTCGCGACGGCGCCATCTATTCCGAGGTGTTCACCTCGCCGGACCACGCGAAAAAGGCCGGCCTGTCGCCCAAGGCCTATACCGATGCGCTCGGCGAAGGCATGGCCCGCGCCAAGGCCAAGACCGGCATCGAGGGCCGCATGATCGTCACCGGCGTGCGCCATGTCGGCGTCGAGTCGATCGAGCAGGCGGCGCGCTTTGCGGCGCGCTGCGGGCATCCGCTGGTCACCGGTTTCGGTGTCGCCGGCGATGAGCGCATCGGCGATATGGAGGACTATGTCAGGGCTTTCGAGATCGCCCGCGAGGCCGGGCTCGGCATCACCATCCACGCCGGCGAATTGACGGGCTGGGAGACCGTCCAGGCGGCGCTCGATCATATCCGTCCGTCCCGCATCGGCCATGGCGTGCGCGCCATCGAGAACCCGGACCTCGTCCGGCGCATCGCCGACGAGGGCGTCGTGCTGGAATGCTGCCCCGGTTCCAACATCGCGCTCAAGGTGTTCGACAGTTTCGCCGATCATCCATTTCCGGCCCTGCAGGCGGCCGGCTGCAAGGTGACGCTCAATTCCGACGATCCGCCCTATTTCTGGACCTCGCTGAAGCGGGAATACGACATTGCCGCCGAGCATTTCTCGATGAACGAAAAGGCGCTGGCCGCCGTCACCCGCACCGCCATCGAAGCCGCTTTCGTCGATAGAAAGACGAAGACCGCGCTTCTTGCCCGGTTGAACAGCGCGGCACGCTGATTTCCGCCGACAAAGCTGTGGTCGGTGCGGGCCAAGCGGTTCCTTGGCCGGCGCATTGCCGCTAGGGTTCGCTCAGGCAGCTTGAAGCGCGGCGCGTCCGAAAGGGCCATGCGCGCATTTTCGGGCGCAGGCATCAGGAGAACACCATGCAGGGCGTCACCGTCGTCGACCACCCGCTTGTCCAGCACAAGCTGACCATCATGCGCAAGAAGGAAACCTCGACGGCCGGCTTCCGCCGGCTGCTGCGCGAAATCTCGCTGCTGCTCGGATACGAGGTCACCCGCAACCTCGAACTGACGACGACGACCATCGAGACGCCAATGGAAACCATGGAAGCGCCGACGCTTGAGGGCAAGAAGCTGGTCTTTGCCTCCGTGCTGCGCGCCGGCAACGGCTTGCTGGAAGGCCTGCTCGACCTGGTTCCGGCGGCCCGCGTCGCCCATGTCGGTCTCTACCGCGATCACGAAACGCTGGAAGCGGTCGAATATTTCTTCAAGGCGCCGAGCGATCTCGCCGACCGGCTGGTGATCGTCGTCGATCCGATGCTGGCCACCGCCAATTCGGCGATCGCGGCGATCGACAAGCTGAAAGAGCGCGGCGCCACCAACATCCGTTTCCTTTGCCTGCTGGCGGCGCCCGAAGGCATCGAACGCTTTCTCAAGGCGCATCCGGACGTTCCCGTCTTCACCGCTTCGATCGACCGCCAGCTCAACGAGAAGGGCTACATTATGCCCGGCCTCGGCGACGCCGGCGACCGCATGTACGGGACCAAGTAATACCAGGCAACCTGGTACGATTTACCAAATGTTTACGCAAAGGCGCGGTTTTGGCGCGCGTTAAAGCGGCAAACACCATCCGGGTCTAACGATCGGCTGTCACTACGGGCCGCGCGTCCATTTCGGACGCGCAAAGGACGCTGTAGCACTTTGATTTGCGCGTGAGCCTTTCCGAAAATCGATCCCGATTTCCGGGGGGCATGCGGCGAGGCCGATCCATGCTGCGCAAACTTCTCATCCTCGCCGTTTTCGCCGGTTCATCGGCATCGATACCGATTGTGTATCAGTCCAATCCGCAACTCGTCGAAAATCTGCTGAGATCGGCGGTGCCGGGCAAACGGGCGGTCGAAGCCCAACCAGACGTCAATCTGGCATCGGTGCCCAACAAGCCCGCGGCACCGCTGCCGATGGGCCGCAAGGTGGTCGTCGCGGCAGACGAGCGCGGACATTTCTCATCGGCTTTCAAGTTCAACGGGCGCCAGGTCGACGGCATGATCGACACCGGCGCCACGCTGGTCGCCATCAACATGTCGACGGCACGCAGGATCGGCTTGTCGCTGAACGCTTCGGACTTCAGTCACGAGGTCAACACCGCCAACGGCACCATCAAGGCGGCCGTGGCCATGATCGACCGCCTGCAGATCGGCAACATCACGGTCAATGACGTCCAGACCATCGTGCTCGACGACAGGGCGCTGCGCACCAATCTGATCGGCATGAGCTTCCTCAACCGGCTCGACAAATACCAGGTCGAGAACGGCACGCTGCTGCTCGTCCAGTAAGGCTATTCGTTTGCCGCAATTTCCAAGGGAAAGCGCTATGCGCTAATCCCGGGCAAACCAGTCCACACTTTTCCTGGAATTGCTTCAGCCGCGCGGCAGAATCCGCCGGATGACCGACTTGTCGGCGGGCGGCTTCGAGGCGCCGACCGTATAGGCCGAAAGCACGGTAGCCGCGGCGGCCTCGGCATCGGCCGATGAGCGGGCATGGATCAGCGCCAGCGGCTCGCCGATCCCAACCTCCGCACCGACCGGCAACAGCCTGGTGATGCCGACCGCGGGGTCGATCCTGTCGTCCGGCCGCGTGCGTCCACCTCCCAGGCCGACCACGGCGAGCCCGATATCGCGGGTGGCGATGCCGGTGACGAAGCCGTTTACGGTCGCCTTGACGGCAAATTCGATCGCGGCCGCCGGCAGATACTTTTCCGGTTTCTCGATGAAATCGGCGGGGCCGCCAAGCGCGGCCACCATGCGTGCGAAGGTGGCGGCGGCGCGGCCGCTGGCGAGTGTCTCGGTGGCGCGCCGCATGCCATCCTGGTTGGACGATACCAGCCCGGCCGACTGCAGCATTTCGGCGGCCAGCGCCAGCGTCACGTCCTCGAGCCGACGGTCACGATACCGGCCGGTGAGGAAATCAACGGCGTTGCGCACCTCGACGGCGTTGCCGGCGGCCGACGCCAGCGGCTCGTTCATGCCGGTAATCAACGCCGAGGCCTTCAGTCCGGCACCGTTGGCGATCTCAACCAGGCTGTTGGCGAGTGCGGTGGCGTCGCGCGATTTTTCCATGAAGGCGCCGTTGCCGACCTTGACGTCGAGCACCAGCGATTGCAGCCCGGCCGCCAGCTTCTTCGACAGGATCGAAGCGGTGATCAGCGGCACCGATTCGACCGTGCCGGAGACGTCGCGGATCGCGTAGAGCCGTCGATCGGCGGGCGCGAGGTCGGCGGTCTGGCCGATGATGGCACAGCCTGTTTCGAGCACCGCCTTGCGAAACAGCGCGACGTCGGGCTGGCTGATGTAGCCGGGGATGGCATCCATCTTGTCCAGCGTGCCGCCGGTGTGGCCAAGGCCGCGGCCCGAGATCATCGGTACATAGGCGCCGCAGGCGGCGACGATCGGCGCCAGCATCAGCGAGACATTGTCGCCGACGCCGCCGGTCGAATGCTTGTCGGTGACCGGGCCGGGCAGGTCCGACCAGTCGAGCACGTCGCCGGAATCGCGCATCGCCAGCGTGAGCGCCACGGCCTCGTCGCGGTTCATGCCGTTGAAGAACACCGCCATGGCGAAGGCGCCGGCCTGGCCATCGGTGACGGCGCCCGACGTCACGCCCGCGACGAAGCCGGCGATCTCCTCTTCCGACAGCCTGAGGCCATCGCGCTTGCGGCGGATGATTTCCTGGGGAAGCATCAGGTCTCCAGCAGTCCGTCGTGGAACACGCGCTGCAGGATCGTCGCCAGCCGCGCGCCGCCGACCGGCGCCATGTCCTTGGTCTCCTGGTGCGATAGCTCGGCCCCGGTCATGCCGGCCGCCAAATTGGTGATGACCGAACAGGCGGCGACGCGCAGTCCGAGGAAGCGGGCGAGAATGACCTCCGGTACGGTCGACATGCCGACCGCATTGGCGCCCATGATGCGCGCCATGCGGATTTCGGCCGGCGTTTCGAAGCATGGGCCGGAGAACCACATATAGACGCCCTTGTGCAGGGTGGTGCCGGTCGCATTTGCCGCCCGTTCGATGGCCTGGCGGATGCCGGCATCATAGGCTTCAGTCAGGCCGACGAAACGCCGGTCGCTTGGTTCGCCGATCAGCGGATTGGTGCCCGAGAAATTGATGTGGTCCGATATCAGCATCACCGAGCCCGGCGGCATGTCCGGATCGACCGAACCGGCGGCATTGGTGAGGATCAGTTTCGTGATGCCGATGCCGGCAAGCACTTCCAGCACCGGCCGCATCGCCGCGGCAACGCCGTGCTCGTAGTAATGGGCGCGGCCCGACAGCATCAGCACCGGCGCGCCGGCAAACAGCCCCGCCACCACCTCCCCGGCATGTCCGGTGACAACGCTTCTGGGAAAACCCGGCAGGTCGGCATAGGAGATGCGGATCGGGCCCTCGATCTGGTCGACCAGACCGCCGAGGCCCGAACCGAGCACCAGTGCCGTGGCGGGCGCCAGTCCGCCCAGCCTTTCGACGAGATGATCCAGGGCTTTTTCCGTCATCGCTGCCAGCTGTTCATTTGAGCCCGTTGTTCATTTCAAAATATCGCCGCGGAAGCCGTAAGGCAGCATGTCGCCCATGGTCACGGTCTCGGCCACACCTGCATTGTCGCAGAGATAGAGCTTTGTTTCCGGCCGGCAGAATTCGGCCAGCCGCTGCCGGCAGCCGCCGCAAGGCGAGCATTTCGCCATGCGTTCGGCGATGACGGCGATTTCCACGATCTTGCCGCCGCCGCCCATGATGTAGTGGCCAAGCGCCGTGGTCTCGGCGCACCAGCCTTCCGGATAGGAGGCGACTTCGATGTTGGCGCCGGTAAAGACGCGCCCGTCCTCGGTGCGCAAGGCAGCGCCGACCGGAAACTTAGAATAGGGCGCGTAGGCCCTGGTCATGGCGGCCTTGGCGGCCTCGAACAGATCATGCGACATTCAGGTGTTCTCTCCGATGATCGTGTTCAAAACCCGGCGCAAAGCCGACCTGCCGCTCAACGTTCCTTGACATAAGGTACGCCGCCGGCGCGTGGCGGGATTGCCTTGCCGATGAAGCCGGCGAGCAGGATTACGGTGAGGATGTAGGGCAGCGCCTGCATGAACTGCGCCGGCACCTTGCCGATGATGGGCAGCGGTGATCCCTGCAGGCGGATCGACGCCGCGTCCAGGAAGCCGAACAGAAGGCAGGCGAACATGGCGTTGACCGGCTTCCACTTGGCAAAGATCAGGGCTGCCAGCGCGATATAGCCCTTGCCGGCGGTCATGTCCTTCACGAAGCCGCCATTTTGCACCATCGACAGGTAGGCGCCGGCAATGCCGGTGAGGATGCCGGTGCAGATCAGCGCCCTGTAGCGCAGCCAGGCGACCGATATGCCGGCAGTATCGACGGCGGCCGGGTTCTCGCCTACGGCGCGCAGCCTGAGGCCAAAACGGGTGCGAAACAGCACCCACCAGGTGAACGGCACCATCAGGAAGGCAAGATAGACCAGGATCGAGTGGCCCGACAGGAGCTCGGCATAGATCGGTCCGATGATCGGAACGCCGCGGATGGCCTCGGCGCCCGGCAAGGTGATGGCCTCGAAGCGCTCGCCCGGTTGCAGCGCCGGCGTGCGCCCGCCCTGCTGGAACCAGGCCTGGCCGAGGATGATGGTCGAACCGGCGGCGATGAAATTGATCGCCACGCCGGAGACGATCTGGTTGCCGCGATGGGTGATCGAGGCAAAGCCGTGGATCATGGCAAAGGCGACCGAGATCAGGATGGCCATGCCGAGGCCGAGAAAGGCCGAATGGAACACGGAAGCGGCGGCCGCGCCGGCGAAGGCGCCGACCAGCATCTTGCCTTCGAGACCGATGTCGAAGATGCCGGCGCGTTCCGAATAGAGGCCGGCGAGGCAGGCAAGCAGCAGCGGCACCGAAAGGCGGATGGTGGAGTCCAGTGTCTGGATGATCGCGTTGAACACATCCATCTCAGGCACCTTTCCCCTTGACCGCTTCCATGCCCACCGATCGCGGACTGAACGAGGCGAACAGCGCCTGGATGTAGGGCCGGAACATGTGCTCGAGGGCACCGGCAAACAGGATCACCAGGCCTTGAATGATGACGATCATGTCGCGGCTGATTGCCGGCATCTCGAAGGCGAGCTCGGCGCCGCCCTGGTAGAGCATGCCGAACAGGATCGCCGCCAGCACGATGCCGACAGGGTGCAGGCGGCCCATCAGCGCCACGGCGATGCCGACGAAGCCGGCGCCGGAAACGAAGTCGATGGCGACATTGTGCTGATCGCCCATCACCGGATTGAGCGCCATCATGCCGGCCAGCCCGCCCGAGATCATCATGGCGGTGATGATGATGCGGGTTTCGGAAATGCCGGCATAGCGTGCCGCTTTCGGGCTGTGACCGTAGGTGCGCATTTCATAGCCGAGCTTGGTGCGCCAGATCAGCAGCCAGACCAGGAAGGCCATGACCAGCGCCAGCAGAAAGGTGACGTTGAGCGGCGCCGAACGGATCTTGGCGCCGAACAGCTCGATGATCCAGTTGAGCTTGGGCAATTCCGCGCCGGCGAGGAAGTTACGCGTCTGCGGCGCTTGCGAGGCGGCTGGCTTCAACGGGCCGACCAGCAGGTAAACCATGATCGAGGCGGCGATGAAGTTGAACATGATGGTGGTGATGACGATGTGCGAGCCACGCTTGGCCTGCAGATAGGCCGGGATGAGCGCCCACAATGCGCCGACCGTCGCCGCGGCAATGATCGCCAGCGGGAAGGTCAGCCACCATGGCAGTGTGCTGTCGAAGCTCAGGCAGACGATGGCGATGCCGAGGCCGGCGATGTAGGCCTGCCCTTCGGTGCCGATGTTGAACAGGCCGCAATGCGCGGCCACCGCCACCGAAAGCCCGGTGAAGATGAAGGTGGTCGCATAAAAGAGGGTGAAGGCGATGCCTGTGCCTTTGCCGAAGGCGCCCTCGACCAGGATGACGGCTGCGCGCAGCGGATTCTCGCCGACCAGAAGCACGACGAAGCCGGCGACGACGAAGGCGACGAACAGATTGATCAGCGGGATCAGGCCATAGTCGGCCCAGGCCGGCAGTTTGGCGTAAGGCGCGCTCAAAGTGCTGCCTCCTGGTGCTCGATGCCGGCCATCAGCAGGCCGAGCTCGCCCTCGGTCGCTTCGGGACCGCGCTCGCCGACGATGCGGCCGGCAAACATCACCAGGATACGGTCGGACAGCGAACGGATCTCGTCCAGCTCGACCGACACCACCAGCACCGCCTTGCCCTGGTCGCGCATGGCGATCAGGCGCTTGTGGATGAATTCGATGGCGCCGACATCGACGCCGCGTGTCGGCTGGCCAACGATCAGAACACCAGGGTCCTGTTCCATCTCCCGCGCCAGCACGATCTTCTGCTGGTTGCCGCCGGAGAAATTGGCGGTCTTCAGCCGGCAGTCGGCCGGCCGGATATCGTATTTGGCGATCTTGTCCCTGGCATCGTTGCGGATGGCATCGATGTTGAGGAACGGCCCCTTCAAATAGCGGGGATCATCGTGATAGCCGAGGATGGAATTCTCGTTCTCCTCGAAGGCCAGCACCAAGCCGACGTGATGGCGGTCCTCCGGCACATGCGCCAGGCCGCGGTCGCGCAGTTCGCCGGGGTCGGCGGCGCCGGTCAGGTCGATCGGCTTGCCGTCGAGCATAACCGAGCCGGACACCGCACGCCTGATGCCGGAAATCGCCTCGAGCAGTTCGGATTGTCCGTTGCCGGCGACACCGGCGATGCCGACGATCTCGCCCGCCCTGATATCGAAGGAGATGTCGTCGACCATGGTGACGCCGCGCGTATCCTTCACCGTCAGGTTCTTGACCGCGAGCTTGACGGCGCCGGCCTCGGCCTCGCCCTTCTCGACCCGCAAGAGCACGCGCCGCCCGACCATCAACTCGGCCAGTTCCTCGACAGTCGTCTTCCTGGTTTCGCGCGTCGCCACCATCGTGCCCTGGCGCATCACCGACACGGTGTCGGTGATGGCCATGATCTCGCGCAATTTGTGGGTGATCAGCACCACCGTCTTGCCCTGGTCTTTCAATTGCCCGAGGATGCGGAACAGGTGGTCGGCCTCGGCCGGCGTCAGTACGCCCGTCGGCTCGTCGAGGATCAGGATCTCGGCGCCGCGATAGAGCGCCTTCAGGATCTCCACCCGCTGCTGCAGGCCGACCGGCAGTTCCTCGATGATTGCATCGGGATCGACTTCCAGCCCGTATTCACGCTCCAGCCGCTCCAGTTCGGAGCGCGCCTTGGCGATGCTCTTCTTCAAGAGCGCATCGCTTTCGGCGCCGAGGATGACGTTCTCCAGCACCGTGAAATTGTCGACCAGCATGAAGTGCTGATGCACCATGCCGATGCCGAGCGCGATGGCGTCATTGGGGGTTTTGATCGAGGCCGGCTGGCCGCCAACGCGGATCTCGCCGCTGTCGGCCTGGTAGAAGCCGTAGAGGATCGACATCAGCGTCGACTTGCCAGCTCCGTTCTCGCCGACAATGCCGTGGATCGTGCCGCGACCGATCTCAAGATTGATGTCCCGGTTGGCGCGCACCGCACCAAAGCTCTTGTTGATGCCGATCAACTCGATTGCGGCTTGCGCCATGCAGCCTGTCCCACTCTTATTTTTTTATCGCTTGGTCAAAACGCCTAGCATGACGCTCCGCCCGTGCCAATTGCCGGAGCCGGTTCACTCTCGACAAATCCCGGTGCGCTTGTCAATTTGCAACGTGGCCGGGGCCTTCACATTCGCTAGTATGACGGCGCCGAAATTCGCATCGCGGCGCAAGACATCGCGGTGAACGACATCGCGGTGAGACTGGGGAATTCACATGATCACGCCCGCCGACCGGCTGACGACGCTGGAAATACGCGCCGCCGAGCAGGAGAAGACCATCGAGGAACTGTCCGGCCAGATCGCCGAGCAGTGGAAAGTGATCGAGCGCATGCAGCGCAAGCTCGACGCATTGACGGATCGCTTCCTGGCGCTGGAGGAGCAGACAGGAGATGAAGTGCCGGTAACCAAGCCACCGCACTGGTGAGGAAAAAGGGAAGGTGCACGCCTTGGTCAGTGAAAGCGATCGCATCGCGCGGGCCGGCGAATATGTGCTCGGTCTTATGAACGACAAAGACCGCGAACGGGCCGAACGTGACCTGGAGGTCGATCCCGCCTTCCGCGACGCGGTCGCGCGACTTGCCGAGCAGATGTATTTCTTCGACCGTTACGGAAAACGCGACCTGCTGCCTGGCAGGCATTGGGAACTGGTTACCAAACGCCTAGCCGAGTTACCTCAGATGCGCAGCGTCGAGCTCGGCGGCAATGAGGTCAAACCGCGCACGGTGATCCGAAGCCTGTCCCGGCCACCATACGGCATTGGCGTGCACGCGCTTGGCGGCCGGCGCGGAGTTGTCGTTGCCGCCGGGCTGATGGTGGCGTTCGCGCTGGGCTGTCTCGTCGCGAAGCTGCTATAGGCGAGGGCGGCGCGACATCAGCGCCATCTTCTCGCCGTCCGAGCCGCATATCTCAACGGTATCCCAGCCGAGAGCCGCGTAGAAATCACGCGCATCCCATGTGTAGAGATGGAGCATCTCGACGCCCCGTGACGCCGCATGGGCTTCCGTTGCCTTGACCAGCGCGGTGGCGATGCCTCGGCGTCGATACCTTGCATCGACGACCAACCCGGCCAGCCATGGCGTCAGATCATGTATGGGCTCCAGCTCGTGGCGGACCAGCAGGCATGTCCCGACCGGGGTGTCGCCGATCCGGGCAACGAATGCCGCCTCGAAGCCGTCACCGGCGATCAAGCCACGAAGCCCTGCCGCATCTTCCCCGAGCGTCCTTCCGGTTCCCTCGAAAAACGTGGCCAGGCGCAGCTGGGCTACCGCTGCTACGTCGTGCTCGCCCATGGGTGCGATCTTTGGCTGCATCTGTATCCCGAAACGGTGGCCGGCACGGAGCGAACGTTTCGCTCGATCCGGTAAAGACAAAACCGCCGGGCTGGCGCCCGGCGGTTTGCAGATCATGTCTGTGTGTTCGTGCCGCTCAATAGGGGCAAGCGTTGTCAGCCGTATAGTCGTGCACTTCGGTCTTGCCGGCAATGATGTCGGCCTTGGCCTTTTCGACGGCCGCCTTCATCTCGTCCGTCACCAGCGCCTTGTTGTTGTCGTCCATGGCGTAGTCGACGCCGCCTTCCTTGAGGCCCAGATTCTCGACTCCGCCCTTGAAGGTGCCGTTCTTGCCGTCCATGAAGGCGGTGTAGACGGCGACGTCGACGCGCTTCAGCATCGAGGTCAGCACCTTGCCCGGCTGCAGGCCGTTCTGGTTGGAATCGACGCCGATGCCGAGCTTGCCGGCATCTGCCGCCGCCTGCAGCACGCCGACGCCGGTGCCGCCTGCCGCGGCGTAGATCACGTCGGAGCCCTGGTCGATCTGCGTCTTGGCGATCTCGCCGCCCTTGGCCGGATCGTTCCAGGCAGCCGGCGTGTCGCCGGTCATGTTCTGGATGACATCAGTCGCACCCGCCGACTTGGCGCCGCCGACATAGCCGCATTCGAACTTGCGGATCAGCGGGATATCCATGCCGCCAACGAAGGAGACCTTCTTGGACTTAGAGGCCATCGCCGCCAGGATGCCGACGAGGTAGGAGCCCTCCTGTTCCTTGAACTTCAGCGACCGCACGTTCGGCAGATCGACCTGGTCGTCGATGATGGCGAAGTTCAGGTCGGGGTATTCGGCGGCGACCTTGGTCAGCGCGTCCGTCCAGGCAAAGCCCGCCATAACGATCGGGTTGCGGCCGTCCTCGGCGAAGCGGCGCAGCGCCTGCTCACGCTGCGAGGCATTGGAGACCTCGAATTCGACGTAGGCCGTGCCGGTTTCCGTCTTGAATTTCTCGGCGCCGTTGTAGGCAGCCTCGTTGAAGGATTTGTCGAACTTGCCGCCGAGATCATAGAGGATGGCCGGCTGGACATCCGCGGCGAAAGCCGGAAGAACCATTGCGGTTGCGGCCAGGAGGCCGAGAACGATACGTTTCATGTGATCCACACCCTGTCGGTTATTTTTTCCGTTATGCACCGCATGCCGGCCCGGTTCTCCGGCAGGCATACGACGTCAGCCAGGAGTGTACTCCCTCCCGCTCGGCGGCAATCTGGCATGGCCGGAAACAAAATTCACGCGGAATTTTGACCTTTTGGAAAAGCTTGATGTGGGCAAGCCGCACCGCAGCTTGTCCTTGCGCCAAGTGTTACGTGGACGCGGCGGCAGGGATGACGCAAGCGACGCCGGTGCCTTTGAGGTTGCACGTGCCGTAAGGGTTCTTCGCCAAATATTGCTGGTGATCGGCTTCGGCGAAGTAGAATTCGGCCGCCGGCGCGATCTCGGTGGTGATCCTGCCGTGGCCGGCACCGCGTAGCGAGGTCTCATACGCATCGCGCGAGGCGTTCGCCGCCGACAATTGCGCCTCGTCGCTCGTGTAGATCGCGGAGCGATAGGCGGTGCCGACATCATTGCCCTGGCGCATGCCTTGCGTGGGGTCGTGGCTTTCCCAGAACAGCTTCAGAAGCCCAGCATAGGAGACGATCTCGGGGTCATGGACCACCAGCACCACTTCGGCGTGGCCGGTAAGCCCTGTGCAGGTCTCCTGATAGGTCGGATTGGGCGTGAAGCCGCCGGCATAGCCGGCCGCGGTGACCCAAACGCCTTCGATCTGCCAGAACAGCCGCTCCGCTCCCCAGAAGCAGCCCAGTCCGAACATCGCCGTCTCCAGCCTCTCGGGATAAGGACCTTTGAGCGGTCTTTTCAAGACCTTGTGTCTGGATGCGGTCGGGATCGCCTTGGCGCGGCCCGGCAGAGCCTCGGAGGGCTTCGGTAGATTGAGCTTCTTGTTCAGCATGTCGCTGAGAAAGAACATGCGCGGCTCCTCTCCGGGTGAAACGCAAGAAGCCGCATGACGGCGGCTTTGTTTGAGCATCGGATTCCCAAAACCGGCAACCGCTTTTGGGTCCGATGCTCTAGGTGGCGGCGAACTGCCCAGCACGCGGTGGCCGCCTGTAGCCTATCGCATAGAGCAGGAAAGCCAGCACCGCGAACACGGCGAAGCCCGGCTGGTTCAGCACCCAGGCGACGGCGCCGTCCCACAGCAGCGGGCTGGCCTTGGTTCGGATGAAGGTTTCGAAGGCGGCCCTCGTGTCGGGCGAGACCGCCAGCCAACTGGTGTTGAGCGGGGTCAGCACCAGCACGGAGGCCGCCACGGTGCGTGTCGCGTCGAGCACCGCCATGATGACGGAAATCGACAGCGCGATCATTGCGGCAAGACGAAAGACGAAGCGAAACATTAGAACCCTCCTCCGGGCTGGTCCCCTCCCGAGGGGCCTTTCAGAGATAGAATGCGCATGGCTGGATCGCAATCGCCATACGCGAATTTGCAGACCCCAAACTCAGGTCAACAGAAGGCCGGACGACAGTCGGTTGGGTAGCTTTTCATTGACATGTGAGGGCAGCTATGCTAACAATTTCGGCAGGGTGCTGATTTGCGCCGACGACCCGCCGCACAGGCGGGTTTTTGCGTTTGGTGCCTCGCAAACCGACGTGCCGGCCAAGTCTTCAAAGACCGGGTGAACCCGGATTCGTTGCCCTGCGCGAATTATGCGGCCGGCTTCCTTTTGCGCCGATGGACACGCGGCAAAAACGCCGCCGCCAATGGCGCCGATCACCAGGCCGGCCAGGCCGGTGAACACGGCGAAATAGCCGCAGGCGCCCTCGAAACAGCTCATCTCGGTGGCATCAGCGATCACCGAGCCGATGGCGAATCCGCCCACGGCGCCGATGACCGCGCCCAGGACGATGCCGAGCAGCGCGGCGACGACCGAGACGAAGACAGGCGGGCTTTCGGTTTCCGGATTGACATAAACGGCATCGGCTTCGGATCCACGGCGCAGCAGATAGATGCAGAGGACCCCGATGGCGAGTTGAGCAGCGGTGATGGCAAGCGCCTGGCCCGAAAAGACGAAATCCGAAATCGTCAGTGCACAGGCCTGCCAGGCCACCAGCCAGATGATTGTGGCGACCTGCCAGATGGTGAACTGGCGCGGGAAGCGGGCCGAGCGGCCGAAGGCGAGGCCGAGCAGGTAAAGCCCCCACAGGATGGTGATGATGTCGACGGCGAGCCCGCCATAGATAAGGTAAAACACGCTGTCTGGCAGGCCGGTGGCGCCGACCGCGGGCCAGACGGAGATCAGGCCGTAGACCGACCACGCCATGACGAAGACGAGCCAGCCCACCGGCACGAAGGACAGCCCGCTGTCCGGCCGCCTGACTGGCGTCTGTCCATTGCTCGATGTCATGTCCGCACGATGCCCCCGCAAAGCCTCGGCACCCGACAGGCAACTCCGGGGGAAGTCAAGGGCGGCGGGCCCGGCGGTCGTGCCTGTGCACACCATTGCAGCGGCGGCGCCCGTAAAAACGGGCATGCCGGCCGCCTTGTGAAACACTGTGTGGCCGGCAAAGCGAATAGACTGCCGTTATGGCTTGGCATTCGGCGCCGGATCGACTAGATGAGCCCCGCGCCTGTTGCTTCGACGGCCCAGGTGCGGGGAAGGGCGTTCGCTGGTTGGCGGCGCCGGCGGCGGAAGTTCCGCCTTGCCCCAAGGGAGGTGCATCTCCCCAATCCGCGCGGCAAAACCGGCCGACGCGACATGCATGGACGGAGAGGTGGCCGAGTGGTTGAAGGCGCACGCCTGGAAAGTGTGTTTACGGGAGACCGTAACGCGGGTTCGAATCCCGCTCTCTCCGCCAGCTTACCAAGTAGCTTACAAGCGTGTGATTTGTAATAGTTTTGTGGGTTGCCGTTATATGGCGGTGCCCCATCGTGGTGCCCCAAAATGACCATTAGGAGCTACGGATCGCCAATGACCGCGCAGGAATTTGGAGCCTTTTTAACGCTCGCGTTGGATGAGTTGAAGAAGACAGGCTGGCACTATTTCTCTTTCCATTTCTTCAACGGTCCTCGGCCATTTGCTAGGAGCATTATCAGGGCCTGCGGGAGCATCAACGATCGTGCGCCGGGAATGGGCACAGCGCTTTTTCGAGAGCTTCTCAGTATAGGAGGTATCGATAGGCACCAGCCACACTATGAACAGCTCATGCAGAAGCTTGCCGAGATTCTCGTGATAGAGCGGATCGTCACATCCGACTGGCCGGAAGGTACTACTTTTGAACAGGAGCCTTGCGCTTTCCCCGGCGGACCGCGCCCCGAACTTCTAGTGACCTTCCCAGGCGGACGCCTAGTGGTCGAGGTCAAAACGCCTTCCATGTTGAACCATGTTCGGCAACGGCACGCGAATGGCGCTCAACTGGCTTATCGAGGCGTCCTCACTCCCGATGATGCCCGAAGGACCGTTGGCCAAGACGGCCTGACATTGCCCCGCGATTACCCTGTTCGAGATTTTTTGGCGGATGCGGATCGGAAGTTCGCCGGATTCAGGGACGGCAATACGGCCTCATTGCTCGTAGTCGTATGGGACGATTTCATTTACGAACCCATCTCTATATTGGCCAACCAGCGGTCCGGCCTTCTCACGCCGAACACTTTTGAGCGGGACGATAACGATGAACCCAGAACCTACCCCAACCTAGACGCCGTCATCGTCTTGCGTCACTTGAACTATTTCGTCGAAGGAGCCGCCGAACGTGACATTATGGATCGCAAGGAGGCAATGGAATTCGGCGAAGCCCAGGCGCTGCCAAATGTCTTTTTTGATGTGTCAGGTATCGACCGTATTCCCGCCCATGTGATCGAACGTCTTCGCGCCTATTCCCACGATGACCCCGGCTTGCTGGCGATGGCGGAGTACAACATTCAAGACGTGGTTTTTTGGATTTGAGCTGGCATCGCGCTCGCCCCAGCGGTCATTTGGCCACCACCGGAATTAGCGCTCCCTCGCGGGCCGCAGCCACCATCATCATGACCTCTTTGGCCATTTCGAAGTGTCTAGCCGCCACCATCACTCCATCATGCATCGGTAGGGCTGCTATCCCCATCTTCGCCAGCCGCAGCAATACAGCCACCAGGATGCAACTTTCGGTGAACATCAGGTCTAGCGCGGTGTCCTTGCCGAAGAGGGGCACGAGGGCGGGGTGCTTAAAGCTAATAGCCTGCGCCAACCTTCTGCCCGTCCAGCCCAACGGCAGAGCCTCCTTTACCTCGCTCGGCAAGCGGGTCATCTCGTTCGAAGACGACAGCATGGCCGCGAAGCCAGCCTTCACACCGGCACGGTGCTCCTCTAGGCCTGGGATGGCATAAAGGTCACCCTCAGGCGGCTCAGCCCCAACCCTCGCGTAGGCAAGCCTTGGGAACATGCTGGCGTAATCGAGGTCGGCGATCGGCTCTCCATTGATGCGAAGGTCAGCCCGCAAGGCCTTCGGCATGGACTCCCAGAAGCCCCCATAGAGCCTGCCATGCAGGTGGAAGGAGTGCGGATCAGTGGCGTTGCGGAGGAGGAAGTGCCGGGTAAGCCTTGAGGCAGCTTGGCGTTGGCCTTGAAGCTCTGGTTTGCGAGCAAGGTGTTGATCTCCTCCATCTCCCTCCTCAGTCGCTGTGTCTCTTTGGTCTCCTCATAGTCCACCAGCACGAAGGGTAGCTTCTTGCCGATGGCATTGCGGCCTGCCCTCGCGAAGAGCCACAGAGTCTCCTCTCCCTCTGCTCTCCCCACTCCCTCAGCCCCAACCCCCAGCAGAGCCTCAAGCAAGCATCCGGTCGCCTCTATACCTGTCCTCCGCTTCTTGATGTGAGCTGCATGCTTGACCACTAGGCCCATGGCGGCCATCGTATCGATGACATGAGGGAGATGCCCAAAGCCCTTGCGGTCATAGCGGGACAGAGCGTCGTGGCGTAGGGGGATGGCTAGGCGCCTGTGCTCGGGGTGGCCATGGTGCATGACCGCAAGGTTGGCCATTAGGGAGGACACGATGTTGGTCACCCTCTCCACCTGCTCCTGCTTGGGCTGCCTGATGCGGGCTTGATGTCTCTTGGTGGGGCCTTGGAGCACCTGCCTTGCTATCAACTCAGAGACGGCCTTGAGGTGAGGACCTTCGGAGGTGGCCCAAGGGTCGAACCAATGGTCGGTGGGGGAGGAAAGATCATCCATCAATGGCAGCCGCACAGCGGGGACTTAATGCGTTGGCTATGAGCTGGCAGTGATTGGTTGGGGCTGTAGAAACGCATGGCCACGAGGACCACCACCACGGCGCACCACAAGGGGAATGGGGGGACTTAAGCTTGTTCGTGGTCCTCCAGGCGTTTTCAAACATGTGAGCACCCGGATGCCGCAACCACGTCACTTGATCGTTTGCATTCGCCCACCATCCGCTAGGCCCGGCGCTTTTCCCAACTGGGTCGCCATCCGGGTAGATGCGACGGATGCTCGCCAAAACGTTTGGTCTTGATGGCGATGATTTCGCCAACTGCTTCACGAGCCAGCGGCTCTCCCGCCATCTCCAGCTTCTCCCCTACCTTTCGCAGCACGATACCCGAAGATCTAGGGTAAGCGTGAAGCTCCGTATGAACGTCCGGTCCCAACGGGTTGAACATCTCCCAGCCTCTGTGCGTCCCGCTCGCGAGCCGGTGGACAGCCTTGGCAGCCTGCACGATCTTGAATTCCTGGGTGCGATGGGACCCAAGGTCGTCTTCAATCAATGCGCAAACGCTCAAGTAGATGGCCAGCAAGCGGCGGGGCTCAATGCCGGCCTCTCGCAGCCGGGCGAACGCAACACGCGCTCTGTAGCTCGCAGGCTGACCGCGCAAGTTCATTGCTGGATCAACCCGCCCAGCACCTGCAAGGACGGACGCTAGCTCCTGTATGGCAGCGCCGACCGCTCCCAGTTGTGCACGTTGCGCAAGCCATGCAGACGCGGCAACGACGTAAGGACCAAGCTCGGCCGCTCGATAGGTTGCGCACCAATGGGAGCCGTGACGTGCCTTGTGCAAAACGTGATACCGGCAATGGAATGGCGAGAGACCGGTCCCGCCAGCGAGAGACGATTTGCGGTTGCATCCCGGGACTGCACAGAGTTGCTGCTCTCCGCGAGCCCCAGTCGCAAAGCGGGCTTCGATCTTGTTCGACACTGGAGTCAGAGCCACAACGCTGCCGACTTCAGTTCCGACCACCGAGGTGGGTCAATTGGACATTGGCCTGAGCAAGCGCCTTCTTCTTAAGGTTCTTTTGGCGGGGACCGACCGGAGCGTATTTGACGGAGAACGTAACGACCTTATCGGCGGCGAGCTTAATGACCTCGGCTATGGTTTCTCCGTCCTCGACGTACTTGCCGTGCACACTTCGTCCTCCGGATTGGAAGGCAGTGGCTAGATCGGCCATCGAAATCTCAACCGTCACCTCGTCTCCAGACAGACAGTCTTCAATGACACCACGCACTGCCATTATCAGCGCATACCACTGATATCGATTTGCGGCGCGACTTGGGATCGTTCGAGGGCCGCCGATCTCTTCACCCGTAGCAGCGTCAAATATCTGCCAAGCTGACGCGCTCACTCCCGGAGACCCCGGTTTAGGTGAGGCAACAGTTGCTACAGCTATAGCAAAAAGCTTTCTTCCAGCCGCCACCTGAGCAACGGCCCTAAATTCGGTCATCGACATTGGAAGCCTCTTCCCCTTGCAACGCAAACCACGTACCGCAAAGAAATATATTTGTCAAGTAAATCAATGGTTTAGGCTTTATTAGGTGTAACAAATCCCGTGTGGTCAGCTTACCTTTCTCCAGCTTTTCAATGAGTTGCGACCATTATGTTGGGAGTGACAATCCGATGACGTTTAACTGCTGTGGCGCGGCGGCACTTCCGGCAAACCCGTCACGCCGTTCAGAACGGTGAGGGTTACCTCAAGCCATCACAGCTAGCCGCCTTGCATTGCGGTGGCCGTCGGTTAGACTCGTCAGCGAGCGCTCACGCGGCGCTCCGGGGTGTGGAAACCCTGAGTTCAAACATGGTGCCGAACACATCGGTGCCGATCCTCGACTTTTTCGGTCGGGGAGCCTGTGGCGTATGTCCAGGTTCTCCGGAACTAAAGGCCGCAGGAACCGGAACTCGGTTTTCCAACTCCCCGATCAGGAGTCATGAGGAGGCTGTCTGCGGGGGCGTACCGCAGGCGTTTGCCTCTTTAGGGGAAACCATGTCGTCAAGAGCGCCCGAGGCACTAACCAGCGCCACAGCAACCGACCGCTTTCAAACATTCCGAGGGCGGGAGCCGGCAAGGTGGCTAGCCGAATTCCGAGAAGCGGGTTGGCCGGACACAGCAGCGGCAGCCGTAACGAGTTTCCTATTGGGAGCACGACCGCTTCCTCCCGGCTGGAAAGAGGAGATGGTGCCGGCAGAGTCGCTACAATCCGAAGCTATCGCCTCTGGTGCCACTGCTGCCATTGTGGCGCAAATCGCCAGACTAGAGCCACAGCAAACGGACGGCTACCTTTCCGAACGCCGACAGTCCAAAAACAACATTCCGGTCCTGATGGTGCTTGCCCTGGTGGCGCTGACGATCCTCATGATGCTGTTCCGTCATTTCGGCACCATGGAGTATCGCCGGTCAGTCAACCACTACTGCATGTCCGGCCCAGCATCGCGCTGCCCCAACTATCCCCGCACTCCCGGCAAGTTCTCTTACGAGATCGACCCCGACGCTCCGGTCTCGTAGCGTTCCGCCTACTCCATGTCCGGCACGTCGCCACCCACAAAGAGCGTCGTGGGCTCGCCGTATTCGCCGAGCGAGGGGTTGGCATCACGCGACCACGCAATGACGCCGGCATGCTTCGCCGCTAGGCCCTTCGCGGTTCGTATCGCCCGGTCCTCGGTCTGCTGCTCGGCAGGCCCAAACACAGGTTGAAGGTCGCCGGTCTCGTCGCGATCGAAGGCGGTGACAACGATTAGCTTGGGTGCCTTCTGCTGAGGCATCAAGTTATCTGACATGGGAGCTCTCTTTCCGGTGGGCTAAAAGGCCGTTGAAATTGAGCGGAGGAGGGGGAAGAACCTCAGTCATCTCGAATAGAGGCACCGTGGAGGCCTCCGGCTCTGGCGCTTTCTGCCTAGCCTTGAGGTCTGTGATTTCCTCGTCGCGCCGTGCAATTCGGCTTTCTAGATTCGCAACGCGCTCCGTTAGGAAATAGCGCCCGACAGCAAATCCACCGCCTCCGAACAGCACGGCAAACGTGGCGAAGGCAGCGGGGTTGGCGACCACCAGCGCCGCGTTGCTGCCAATGAAAGTGATAAGGTCATGCATATAGCGCCGTCCCAGTCACCCCAGCACGGGCGGCGTGGGGTCAAAGCTGATTGCCACCAGTCCCGGATGTCGTTGGGCGAGGGCGAGGATTTGGGTTTCCAGCTCACAGTTGTAGGCCATAAGGGCCTTCACGGTCTCAAGGGGGCTCTCGTAGCGTGCCATCAGCTTCTCCGCTTCGGCATGCAGCTCCGCCTTGGACTGAGCGTTAAGATACATCGTGGCCATTTGTGGTTGCTCCTAGCGGGCTGCGCGGCGCGGAGTGGTGAGCGCGTCAATACGATCCTGAAGATGACCATTGAGCACGATCATTTCCTTTAGCGCCTTCACTGGGTCGCCCTTGTGCTGGGCAATGAACTTGTCAGCGATTGTCTGGAGGGCGGTTTCTTGGCGGCTGTCCAGCGTCACAATGTGGTCCATCGGGGTTGCTCCAAAGCTTCGTGCCGATAGTGAACGAAAACGGAACAAAAGAGTCAAGAGCGAATTGACTCAGTGAGGAATGCGTTCCTATTTTTGCCTCATGCCAGAGCAGCACCGAAAAACCCGCCGCCTCGTGCAGACCCTATGCAAAGCGCATGAGGTTGGTCAGCTAATCCGAGTCCGGTGCGTCAACTGCAACATCACGCGCCACTATCTGCCTGGGGACCTTGCCAAGCTGGTCGGAGACATTCCGTTCTGGGACGTTGACCGGCACATGCGTTGCGAGCGGTGCAAGCGTCGTGACCTTGACGTGGATATCCTGCTGCCGAGCGCATCGGAGGGCATGAAGATAAGCGTGAGGAGGCTTGTCGGGGTCCGTATGGTCAGGAGAGTGATTTGGAAGGACGACTAGAACCGGCGCTAGGTTATGGATGCGCCAACGGCTAGCCGATCAAGTTCCGCCGGGGAGGGCACCCTGCGAATCTCCACACAGCGCCTCAGCAGTCCAGCCAAAATACGACTGGCAACAAGGTAGCCTGCTGCCAGCTTGTCCGGCTTGGCTTTTGACCCGTGCACGGCTTGTGAGCGAATAGCGTAGGCCTTTTTTACCTCACCAAAATACGCGGCTTTCTGTTCAGGGGTGCCGTCCATTAGAATAGCAGCATAAAGAGCCAGTCTTCGACTGAGTTCCGCATCGACCGATAGCAGCCCCTCGATGCCTGCCCAAAGGAGCATGATACGGATGTCATGATCAGGCAAATAGTGGGCGTTGGCAAAGCATTTGATCGCCGATTCAAACTCGGGGACCTTGGTCAGAATGTCGAAACTCTCCAGATGCTCCTTGGCCCATCGCAGTTGCTGTAGGGTGGCGACGTGGATTTCAGATACGGGCCTGACAAAGGGTGTTCGGCTGGCTGCGGAATACTTGGGCTCCTCCCCATCACATACCGAGTAGAGGCTAAGGCACGGAGAGCTACAAGCGATACTCAGCAAATGGAATAGCCAAAGCGCGTTCCACCCCTTCACCACAAGCTCTCTGCCACCAGCCGCTTCCTCAACCACCATTTCAAAAGATGCTATTTCGTCACCTTGGAGGGCTGCGGCATAGTCCGAAAATCGGGTGCTTCCATTGGCGGCGGCCGAAACATCCAGTTTGGATAATGAAGGTCTTAGCCATATCCCGGTGGACAACTCGAAACGCTTTGGCACCGCGATGCCATGCCCGAAAATTGTAATCGTCTTGCTGTCAGCCCCCGCAACCACCCCTACCATGTTAGAACAAAGACCCCTGAGCCGGAGCCTGCTGCGGGAACTTGACCTGTGTGGCCGGCTTCTCGACAATCACCAAGGCGTCATCCGGGGCTGTCCGCTGCATGTGCCTCGCTTCGGGCCACGGGGCCGTCAACCAAGTCTCCACCTCGTCCTGGGTGGTGAGGATCACCGGCATTGCCTTCTCGTGGATGGGCGCAATGAGGGCGTTGGGCTTGGTCGTGAGGAATCCGTAAAGCTCGAAGTCCCCCGGCCCGTCCTTCACCCTGCGCACCCCCTGCCACTGCGTCCAGAGGCCGGCAAAGAAGAACAGCGGGCGTTCCCCGTTCCTGGCAAACCAGTAGTTACGCTGTATGCCTGTCTCTGGGTCCTTATCGTTAGGCGTAGGGCTAGGCTCTGCGAAGCTCGTGACCGGCACCACGCAACGGTTCTCGATGCCCACATACTGCTGCCAGTGGCCATACTGCGGGTTGCGAATGTTGGTCGTGCCGTAGTCCGCCTTACCCTTCACCCTCTCTATCGGCGTGGGCATTCCCCAAAGCAGCTTCGCAAGCTCGCGCTGACCATCGGGGGCATTGCGGACCACAGCGCCCGGCATGTTGGGGTAGACATCTAGCGAGGGTTCTAGGTTGCCCATGATGTCCCGCATGGCGCGTGTCCACTCACGGATGGCGTCTTGGCTGGTCGTGATGTTGTAGAGATTGCACATGCTGGCGAGTGTGCCTCAACGGCGTTGGCTCCGCTAGGGCAAAGGGGCTTCCCGTTGGTGGCGTTGCTTCTTGTCCCGCGCCGGCTTTGGTAGTCGCCAGTTCAGCTTCTTTGTGTATAGGACTGGAGCAAGTCCGGCCGGCTCTAACACATCCCGGTTGAGCCCTTCTAACGCCCCTCGTCGGTCGGCGTAGAAGTTGGATGCGTATAGCGTAGGCCCCCCTTCCACAATCCAGAATAGGAGCAGGAGAGCGCCAAAATCGCCATGGTCCTCAAGAACGATTTGGAGTTTTCCGGGCGGCTCATGGGCAAGCCAATGCCTCAGGTGATCCACCAGGGGTGCTCTTAAGGATGGGCGGAGCGGGACGGCGGCTACCGTCAGCTTTTCAACTCCCTTGCGCACCGTGTCGGCCAGCCGCTCCGTATAGGCTTCAATGCGGCTCGTGGCGTCCCCGCTGTGGATTGGTGCTAAGCAACATGACCTCCGCCGTGGCCAGAGCCAGCGCCTCCAGTCGGCTTTCGTGAGACAAATCTCGCAAGGCAATAACCATCTCGCTCGCAAGCAGGGCGGCAGGGATCGGATGGTTGCCTCACTGCCCATCGGAAGACTCCGCTAGTATCCGAAAGACACTCGCCCTGCTGATGCCCAAGGCCGCCACGATGTCGCCTGCGGACTTCCCTTCGGCTTTAAGGCGCAACACCTCGCCGGCTTGACGGCGGGCTGTAGGTTGGCGGCCAGCATACTTTCCTTCGGCCTTGGCCTTGGCGATGCCTTCGCGCTGCCGCTCTAGCATCAGCTCTCGCTCGAACTCCGCAATGGACCCCAGCAGGTTTAGCATCAGCTTCCCGGTGGGAGTGGTGGTGTCGAGGTTCATCGCCAGGATACGGAGCCCCACGCCCTTCACCCGCAAGGCCTCAGTGACTGCGACAAGGTCCGCCACAGAGCGGGCGAGACGGTCTAGCTTAGTGACGAGGAGCGTATCCCCGTCTCTCACCCAATCGAGCGCTGCTTGAAGCTGGGGCCGCGTGTCAGCCACCGAGGAAAGCTCCTCACGGAAGACCCGCGTGCAGCCCGCCGCGCTTAGGTCGCGGAGCTGGGCCTCAAGGCCTGCCTTTTGATCGGTGGTGGAAGTGCGGGCGTAGCCCACAAGGGTGCCGCTGGACATTGCGTGTGTCTCCAATTGGATGGCCATGTGAGACCATTATGTGAGACCAATAGCTGAAATGTCAAGAGACTACTCGTGTGAGACTGACTAGCCTGCTTTTCGGAAGACTCACATGGGCTTGCCCTAGTGAGACGGCTTTCGGGAAATACTGGCGGTGTCAGCATTCGTTCTGTGCGGGCCTTAGACGGACGTGGCGGGGGGCGGGCCGGTGTGTGTGCTCGTCGCCAACGAGCCCGCAATCGCAT
>NZ_RZTE01000120.1:0-356 GCF_003997415.1 Mesorhizobium sp. M7A.F.Ca.MR.245.00.0.0
ATGGCTACACGCAAGGCCGCGACCTGCAGACTTGCGGCGACCTTGGCTCACTGGCAGCCGGATTGGTGATCCAGCAGATCGGCCCCAGGCTCCGTCAGAATTTGCGCCGCGAGGCCGAGCAGGCGGGGCTGACCATTCCGGACGTTCAAACGAGTTAGTGGCCTACCTTCCCGTTGTGCAGGCTATCTCGCCAGAAGCGCAATCACGGAATAGGGAAATCCTGATGTCGAACATGATGAAGGCGCTTGTGAAGGCCAAGGCCGAACCGGGCATCTGGATGGAAGAGGTGCCGGTGCCGGAAATCGGCCCCAACGACGTGCTGATCAAGATCAAGAAGACGGCGATCTGCGGCACCG
>NZ_RZTE01000121.1:0-353 GCF_003997415.1 Mesorhizobium sp. M7A.F.Ca.MR.245.00.0.0
GCGCCTTCGGCGAGTATCTGGCGATCCCGCAGCACAATGTCGTGCCGATCCCCGACGATGTGCCCGATGAGATTGCCGCGATCTTCGATCCCTTGGGCAATGCCGTCCACACCGCATTGTCCTTCGATCTGGTCGGCGAGGACGTGCTGGTGACTGGCGCCGGGCCGATCGGCATCATGGGCGCGCTCGTCGCCCAATGCGTCGGCGCGCGCAAAGTGGTCATCACTGACATCAACCCGGTGCGGCTGGCGCTAGCCAAGAAACTCGGCGTCCAGCATGTCGTCGACGCCTCGAAGGAGAAGCTGCGCGACGTCATGCCGGTGCTCGGCATGACCGAGGGGTTCGACGTCGGG
>NZ_RZTE01000122.1:0-316 GCF_003997415.1 Mesorhizobium sp. M7A.F.Ca.MR.245.00.0.0
GGGGGTGGGGTGTGGCGCAGACCCCACCCCGCTCCGCTTCGCGGATCGACCCTCCCCACAAGGGGGAGGGTAATCACTCCGCCGTGCCTTCCTCATACTCTGCCGACATGGTCAGCCACTTTTCCTCGTGGCCGGCCAGCGTCTGGGCCAGTTGCGAGCGCTCCTTCGCCAGCCGTGTCGCCGTCGAGGGATCCTTCTCGTAGACCGCCGGATTGGACAGTTCGTCCTCAATGCCGTCGATGCGCTTGCGAATGCGGTCCATCAGCGCTTCGGTGGCGCGGATCTCCTTGGCCAGCGGCTCGAAGGCAGCGCGGCG
>NZ_RZTE01000123.1:0-314 GCF_003997415.1 Mesorhizobium sp. M7A.F.Ca.MR.245.00.0.0
CTTGATCTGGTCCACCGCCGAGGCGATCGCATGGTTGGCCGAGGCACATGCGGAGGTCACCCCGAAGACCGGCCCGCGCAAGCCGAGGCTCAAGCTAAGATGGACGGAAGCGGCGCTGGGCATCACCTTTACTCCAGTGAAGAGTTCAGCACGGATTGCGCTACCCAAAAGCAGTGAGCGGTAAGTTTGTTCTGTTGCGTATGAACCGGTAAATCCGACGCCCACTGTCGCGCCGAAGCGATGGGCATTCCCCTCGTCCCAGGAAAGTCCGGCCTGCCGCATGGCTTCGCGCGCTGCAAGCACGGCGAGCAAGC
>NZ_RZTE01000124.1:0-314 GCF_003997415.1 Mesorhizobium sp. M7A.F.Ca.MR.245.00.0.0
GGAATGACTTTGGACACCAAGATGGAACTGCGTATGGGGTCCCCGGCTCCTGCGCTGAAAGTGGAGAACTGGCTGCGTGGCGAGCCCCTCACGAGCCTTCGGCCCGGCAAGGTCTACCTCGTTGAATTTTGGGCGACTTGGTGCCGACCATGTGTCCACGCCATGCCCCATTTGATCGAACTGCAGGAGAAATATAAAGACAGCGGATTTGAGATTATCGGAGTCGCAGCTTGCGAAAAGGCTGCAACCGCGGACGAAGCGCGGACCAACGTGGATGCCTGGCTGACCGAGAAGTTCCCGAATCTGAATTATCG
>NZ_RZTE01000125.1:0-314 GCF_003997415.1 Mesorhizobium sp. M7A.F.Ca.MR.245.00.0.0
CTTGATCTGGTCCACTGCCGAGGCGATCGCATGGTTGGCCGAGGCACATGCGGAGTTCACCCCGAAGACCGGCCCGCGCAAGCCGAGGCTCAAGCTCACCTGGCCGGCGGCGGCGCTTGGCATCGTTTTGGGTACAGCGAGGATGCCAACTCGCCTCGCGCCGTCCAAAAGGAGGGCCCGGTAAGTTTCCTCCATCACATCCCAGCCCAAGCCGCCGACGCCCACTGTAGCGCCGAAGCGATGGGCATTCCCTTCGTCGCAGGAAAGTCCGGCCTGCCGCATGGCTTCGCGCGCTGCAAGCACGGCGAGCAAGC
>NZ_RZTE01000126.1:0-285 GCF_003997415.1 Mesorhizobium sp. M7A.F.Ca.MR.245.00.0.0
ACGATCTCGGCGGCGTGCATGACGCGATGCCCTATCTGGTGCAGCAGAACAGGCGTGTCGGCGGCGAACCGATCCAGTCGGTGGCGTGGCCGTCGCATCCGATCCTCGCCGGCGGTCAGCATGTCGTCGTCGTCGGCGGCGGCGATACCGCGTCCGACTGCGTCGGCACCGCCTTCCGCCAGGGCGCGGTCCGCGTCACCCAGCTCGACATCCGTCCGCAGCCGCCGGAAAAGGAAGACAAGCTTTCGGTCTGGCCCTACTGGGCGACCAAGATGCGCACCTCGT
>NZ_RZTE01000127.1:0-272 GCF_003997415.1 Mesorhizobium sp. M7A.F.Ca.MR.245.00.0.0
TCATCGGCGCGCGGATGCGCACGCCGGCGACCTCGGTGTCGAAGGCGCGTTCGTATTCGCCGTCATAGTGGGCGACGTCGGTGGAGGTGCCGCCCATATCGAAGCCGATGACCTTATCGAAGCCGGCGAGCCTGGCTGTCTCGACCATGCCGACGACGCCGCCGGCCGGTCCTGACAGCAGCGCATCCTTGCCCTGGAACATGTCGGCGGCGGTGAGACCGCCCGACGACATCATGAACATGAGGCGAGGGCTTTCCCTCCCCCTCGAGGGG
>NZ_RZTE01000128.1:0-257 GCF_003997415.1 Mesorhizobium sp. M7A.F.Ca.MR.245.00.0.0
CTCGCGATATGGACACCGCTGAATTCACTGAGGCCGATTGGAGTGACTTGAGCATCCCCACTCTTACCGCCTACGGCAGATCGAAGACGTTAGCCGAAAAAGATGCCTGGGATGATCGCTACATCCCGACAGTCGAACCCGCCACAGGCGCCGGCCACCCCTCGCACCGGTCGATTCCCGAGATGTGCATCGTGGGCGATGCGTCATGCCTTTGCCTCCCGGATCGCCCGCAGCGTGGCGTGGCGTAGTTTATTTTC
>NZ_RZTE01000129.1:0-252 GCF_003997415.1 Mesorhizobium sp. M7A.F.Ca.MR.245.00.0.0
CCGTCTTGATGGCGACGGGAATGTCCTCGAGGTTCAGCGTGCAGGCTTCCTCGCAAGGTGCGGGGCAGATGCGGCCGGTGAATTCCGGGAAATTGTTGGTCGAATGCAGGTTGCGGATCGCATTGTCCCAGTCGCCATTGTAGACGAGGTCGTTCCAGTCCGGGATCTGGTTGTGGATGGGACAGCCCGTTGGCCCGTGGCAGAACGGAATGCCGCAATCCATGCAGCGCGCGGCCTGTTTCTCGACCTCCT
>NZ_RZTE01000012.1:0-5036 GCF_003997415.1 Mesorhizobium sp. M7A.F.Ca.MR.245.00.0.0
AAATCAGCACCATGGACGAATATGTACCTTAGCTGAGGTCACCGAGTCAAGAAAAAATTCCTATCGGGAACAGCTGCCGGCACGAAAGCTCCGGTGGGAACTTCAATTCGACTGCGGGTCCGGCTTCTTGAGCAGGCCTTCGAGCAGTTGCTTGAACGCCGTCACCACCTTCTTCGACGTCGCTTCGGGGTCGCTCGAATTGGCGATCCGTTGCGCTGCCTGGCTGCTCGCTCCGTTGATCAGTCGCGAGGCCGTCTCGGGGTCGAGGCTGGAGACAACGACCCCCTCCTCCTGCAGCGCGGTCAGATGGTCGGTCATTGAAGCGATGCACGCACTGCAATTCGGCCATTGCGCTGGATCCCCCAGCACGGCCGGGCCATCCCGGAACATGATGCGCTGGATTTCCGGCTCCAGCGCCATCTCGATATAGGTCGAGCACTCGTCGACGAAATGTTGCCAACGGGTCGGCGCTCTCGACGCGACCTCATTGATGCGCGCCGCCATCTCGCCGTCAATCTGGGCTATGACCGCCTGCAGCAGCCCCTTTTTGTCGCCGAAATGATGATAGAGCGCGCCGCGCGTCAGCCCGGCCGAAGCGGTGAAATCATCCATCGAGGCTTCCGCATAGCCTGTTGTGCCGAAGGCATGACGGGCCGCCGCGATCAGCTTGGCGCGCGTCTCGGCGATCATCTCCTTGCGGGGTCTGTGCATGGCTTCTGGCCCTATTCACATACGCAACGTATGCCAATTGACATACGCGACGTATGGTCTATTTAATGATCATACGCTCCGTATGTAATTGTCCAATCGTCCTTTGTCGAGGAACCAACCGATGCAAAATCCCTACGCGGAAATCTTTCGTGCCCCCGGAGCCAAGGGCTTTGCGGCCGCCGGCTTCATGGCGCGCCTGCCGATCGCCATGGCGCCCATCGGCATCGTGGCGATGCTGTCGCAGACGCGTGGCGAATACTGGCTGGCCGGAGCCGTCTCGGCGACATACGCGCTGGCCAACGCCTTCGTCGCGCCGCAGATATCGAGACTGGTGGACCGCCTGGGCCAGACACGAATCGTGGTGCCCACCACCATCATCGCGGTGCTGGCTTTCGCAGTCCTGATAGCGGCGGCCAACCAGGACTGGCCGGTTTGGACGCTGTTCGTATCGTCACTGCTGGCTGCCGCCATGCCAAGCATACCTGCGATGGTGCGCGCGCGCTGGACGGAGATTTTCCGGGGGCGGCCGCAGATGAACACCGCATTCGCCTTCGAGTCCGTGGCCGATGAACTGGTCTATATCGCCGGGGCATCGCTATCGGTCGGCCTGAGTGCCGCCCTATTCCCGGAAGCCGGCGTTCTGGTGAGCACATTATTTCTCGCATTCGGATCAGCGGCCTTCATCCTGCAACGCTCGACCGAGCCCCGGGTGCGGCCGGTCGACCATAACTCAAGCGGCTCGGCGATCCGCCTGCGGCCGGTTCAGATCATCACCCTCGCCCTGATCTTCATCGGCGCAACCTTCGCGACGACGGAAGTGACCACCGTGGCGATCACCAAGGAGCTTGGCCAACCGGGCGCCGCCAGCCTCGTCATCGGCGTTTATGCGCTGGGATCGTTCGTACTCGGCATCATCGTCGGCGCGCTCAGCCTGAAGGCGCCGCTGCAACGCCAGCTGGCCATCGCAGTCGCCCTCGTCGCGCTCGGCACGCTGTTGCCGCTCACCGCCGACACCGTGCCACTGCTGGCGCTGACCGTGTTCATCAGCGGTGTGGCGATCTCGCCGACCTTCATCACCGCGTTCGGCCTGATCGAGCGGCATGTGCCGGAAGCGATGCTGACCGAAGGCATCACCTGGGTCATGACCGGCATCGGCATCGGCATGGCGCTGGGCTCGTTCGCGGCCGGCGCGATGGTGGATGCGTTCGGCGCCCAGAGCGGGTTCTGGGTGTCGGTGGCTTCAGGCACGATCGCACTGGCCACGGTGCTGCTCGGCCAACGCAGCCTTGCCACGACTGAGTGCGAGATGGACGGATGCGAAGCAGCCGCGATTGCCGCGGAATAGTTCCGGCGCGTCCGGGCTTTAGGACCGGGCGCGCCGCTCTAGGCGGCCGGGCCTGAAATATTGGCTTTTCCCGGGTGCGCCAATGCCAAAAGTATCGTTGGCGCCCCGCGCAGCATCACCTCTTTTTCGAAGGCGAAGCCACATTTCTCCAGCACCCGTCGCGAGGCCGGATTGGCGGGGCGGACGAGGCCGACAACCCGATCGGCACGCAAGGGGCCGAACGCGGTGCGCAGTGCTTCCATCACCAATTCCGTGGCATAGCCATGTCCCCAGGCCGCCGGATGAAGATGATAGGACAGGTTCAGACCGTCGAAATCCGCCGATACCGTGACGCCGCCGAAGCCGATCAACTTTCCATCCGCCTCGACCGCCCAGCGGCCAAAGCCGTGCTTGTCCCAATGACCGATGTCGCGCGTCAGCCGCGCGGCGCTCTGCTGGGCTGTATCCGGAACAGGGTCGGGTCGATGCGCAACAAGCTCCCCGCGCGAAAAGAGATCGGCTAGGAAATCCAGATCAGCCTCTGCCGGGCGGCGCAGCAAAAGCCGCTCGCTGCGCTGGCTGGAAGGCAGGGGCGCATTCATCCGTCTTCTCCGGCAACCGGATCGGCGGGAGGCTCAGAGGATCTCGGTCTTGGCGATGTGGATGCCAAAACCTTCGAGGCCGACATAGTGGCGTTCGCGCGAGGCGATCAGGTTGATCGAGGAGATGCCGAGATCCTTGAGGATCTGCGCGCCGAGCCCGATCTCGCGCCACTCGTTTTCGCGGCGGCGGGCCTCTTCGTGATCCTCGCGGTCGCCGCTTGCCGGTCGTTTGCGCTCCTGATGCGCAACGCCGACGGAGCCTTCTCTGAGATAGACGATGACACCGCGCCTGCGCTCGCCCATTGCCTTCATGATGGCGTCGAGCCGGTGGCTGGTGCCGAACACATCGGTCACCACATCCTCCGAATGCAGGCGCACCGGGACCTCCTCGCCGTCACGAATGTCGCCGAAGACGATGGCGACGTGGTGCATGGAGTCCCACGGCAGCGTGTAGGTGAAGACCTGTGCCTTGCCGCCGAGCGTGTCGATTTCCGAGCAAGCGACGCGTTCGACCAGAGTTTCCTTACGTTGCCGGTAGGCGATGAGGTCGGCAACCGAAACCTGCTTCAGCCCATGCTCCTCGGCGAAAGCCTGCACCTGCGGGCCGCGCTTGACGGTGCCGTCATCATTGACCAGCTCGGAAATGACGCCGACCGGCGGCAGGCCGGCGAGCTTGCACAGATCGACCGCTGCTTCGGTATGGCCGGAGCGCATCAGCACGCCGCCTTCGCGCGCGATCAGCGGGAAGATGTGGCCAGGGCGGACGAAATCCGAGCCACCGACATTGCCGTTGGCAAGATTTCGAACGGTCAAAGTGCGATCTTCGGCCGAGATGCCCGTCGTGGTGCCATGCTTGAAATCGACGCTGACGGTGAAAGCGGTGGTATGGGCGGAATCGTTGTCGGCGACCATCGGCGCAAGGTTCAGCCGCTTGGCTTCTTCGCGCGGCATCGGCGTGCAGACGATGCCGGAGGTGTGGCGCACGATGAACGCCATCTTTTCGGGCGTGCAGTGGACGGCGGCAACGATCAGGTCGCCTTCGTTCTCGCGCCCGTCATCATCCATGACGACGACGATCTCGCCGCGTTCGAAAGCACGCAGGGCTTCGACGATCTTCTTCTGGTCGTAAGGCATAAGTGCTCGCTTTGCTCGCAGGGAATAAGGGAGTAGGGCAGTACGGGAGTAGGGAAAAGCAAAAAGATTTGGCCGGCCGCGCTAAGAGCGCAACATATTCCCTTATTCCCTTATTCCCCTATTCCCTTCCCGTCTGTCCCCGATGCCGCAGATAGTGGTCGGCGATCGCACAGGCAACCATTGCTTCGCCGATCGGCACGGCGCGGATGCCGACGCATGGGTCGTGGCGACCCTTGGTCATGATCTCGACGTCCCTGCCGTCCTTGTCGATCGACTTTCGCGGCGTCAGGATCGAGGAGGTCGGCTTGACGGCGAAACGAGCGACGATCGCCTGGCCGGTCGAGATGCCACCGAGGATGCCGCCCGCATTGTTGGACAGGAACACCGGCTTGCCGTCATTGCCGATGCGCATCTCGTCGGCATTCTGCTCGCCGGTGATACGGGCGGCCTCGAAGCCGTTGCCGATCTCGACGCCCTTGACCGCGTTGATCGACATCAGGCCGGAGGCGATGTCCTGATCGAGCTTGGCATAGATCGGCGCGCCGAGGCCTGGCGGAACGCCGTCGGCGACGATTTCGATCACCGCCCCGACCGAGGAGCCCGCCTTGCGGATGCCGTCGAGATACTGGGTGAAGACGGGTACGGAGGCCGGATCGGGGGTGAAGAACGGATTTTCGGCATCGCCGATGAAATTCCAGTTCCAGTTGGCGCGGTCTATGGATTTTTCGCCCATCGACACCAGCGCGCCGCGCACCACAACGCCCGGAACCACCTTGCGCGCCAAGGCACCGGCCGCCACCCTGGCTGCCGTCTCGCGGGCCGAGGAGCGGCCGCCGCCGCGATAATCGCGCACGCCGTATTTGACCTCATAGGTGTAGTCGGCATGGCCCGGCCGGTATTGGCGGGCGATCTCGCCATAATCCTTTGAACGCTGGTCGACATTCTCGATCAGCATCGACACCGGCGTGCCGGTGGTGATCATCGTCTCGCCGTCCTCGTCGAAGATGAAGCCGGACAGCACCTTCACTTCATCCGGTTCGCGACGCTGCGTGACGAAACGTGATTGCCCCGGCCGGCGCTTGTCGAGTTCGGCCTGGATGTCGGCTCGAGTGAAGCGGATGCCGGGCGGGCAGCCGTCGACCACGCAGCCGAGCGACGGGCCATGGCTTTCGCCCCAGGTGGTGACGCGGAAAAGGTGCCCGAACGTGTTGTGAGACATGAAATGACCCTGCCCGGCATCCGCTTCACTCGAGCCGACATCCAGG
>NZ_RZTE01000012.1:5046-147531 GCF_003997415.1 Mesorhizobium sp. M7A.F.Ca.MR.245.00.0.0
CGGAGCCGGCTTGGCGCATGACCCCGAAAATCGGAGCGATTTTCGGAAAGGATCATGCGCAAAATCAACAATGCTACAGCGTCCTTTGCGCGTCCAAGAGGACGCGCGGCGCTGTAGGTTGCCTTCTATTGGCGTTTTTCACAGGGGTCAAACTGTGATCTGGCGGATTTAGTTTTGACACATTCGGTTGGTTTCTGCTCTGCTCCATCCGCCGTTGAACGCCCGCCGCCATGCCGGCGCAATGATAAAGAGGAACGATCATGCGTACCCTGATTGGCGCCATTGCCGCCACGCTGCTGCTTTCCACCGCCGCTTTCGCCGGCCAGACCGAAGGCCTGATCAAGAAGATCGACAAGGATACGGCGACGCTGACGCTGGATGACGGCAAGTCCTACAAGCTGAACGCCGAGACCGATCTCGACGCGCTGAAGCCGGGCATGGACATCGTCATCGCCTACGATGTGACCAATGGCGAAAACATCGTCACCGACATGGAACTGCCGGACAGCTCTGCCAACTAGAGCTTCCAACCTCAATTGAATGCTGTGTTTGCGGTTCAGCTTTCGCCGAGCCGCCTGCCAATGGCCTAAAGCGTGTCGCGTCTGAACGGATTCAGGCGACCCGCTTTAGGTCTTTGTTTTATGCATGTCGTTCTCCCAAAACCGGGGCCACTTTTGGGCGACATGCATTAAAGCCACTCCAGACTCTTGCCTTCGAGCTTGAGCAGGCGATCCTGCGGTATTTCCAGGTTCGCGGCCTCGTCCTCGGCCAGCCCCAGAACGAAGCGAAACAAGGTGCGCATGACGCCGCCATGGGTCACGCATATCGTCTGGCGTTCGATCGCGTCGAAGCATGGCCTCACCCGTTCGAGCAGCATCTGATAGCTCTCCGCACCTTCGCCGGGCGGCTGAAAGTTCCATTTGTCCAGAGCGCGCGTCCTGCTTGCTCCGGGATATCCTGTCTCGAGCTCGGGAAAGGTAAATCCCTGCCAATCGCCGAAATTGACTTCGACGAGGCGCGGATCGGTTCGATAGGCATCCGGATCGAGCTTCATCGCGGCGCGAATACGCTGCATCGTTTCGCGCGTCCGTTTCATCGGACTGGCGAGGAAATCGAATTCCCAG
The DNA here is from genome assembly GCF_003997415.1 of Mesorhizobium sp. M7A.F.Ca.MR.245.00.0.0. NCBI lineage: Bacteria > Pseudomonadati > Pseudomonadota > Alphaproteobacteria > Hyphomicrobiales > Phyllobacteriaceae > Mesorhizobium > Mesorhizobium sp. M7A.F.Ca.MR.245.00.0.0. The sequence goes on from NZ_RZTE01000012.1 coordinate 6,171, forward strand.
GGATTTGGGACCAACGCGGCTAGCCGAAGCCCGTTGCCGGTCGCCTGTTCGCGGCCAAGAGCGTTGAGATCGGTATCGGCCTGCCCCTGAAGTCGCATTTCGGCGTTCCACGCGGTCTGGCCGTGGCGCGCGATATAAACCAGCGGGTACATCAGGTCTTCCGGTGCGGGATCGGGACGGACGACGGTTGGCCGGGCGTTAGTCCTTGACCGTCGAAATATCAGGCGCGTCGACCGCCTTCATGCCGACGACGTGGTAGCCCGAATCGACGTGGTGCACTTCACCGGTGACGCCGCGCGACAGGTCGGACAGGAAATAGACGCCGGAATCGCCGACTTCCTCCTGCGTGACCGTCTGCTTCAGCGGCGAATTGTACTCGTTCCACTTCAGGATGTAGCGGAAATCGCCGATGCCGGAGGCGGCCAACGTCTTGATCGGGCCGGCCGAGATGGCGTTGACGCGGATCTTCTTGGCGCCGAGGTCGACCGCCAGGTAGCGCACGCTGGCCTCGAGCGCCGCCTTTGCGACACCCATGACGTTGTAGTGCGGCATCACTTTTTCGGCGCCGTAGTAGGTCAGCGTCAGCAACGAGCCCCCATCGGTCATCAGCGCCTCGGCGCGCTTGGCTATGGTGGTGAAGGAATAGACCGAAATGTCCATGGTGCGCAGGAAATTGTCGCGCGTCGTCTCGACATAGCGGCCGGTCAGTTCATCCTTGTCGGAGAAGGCGATGGCGTGGACGAGGAAATCAAGCTTGCCCCAGTGCCTGGCGACATTGGCGAAAACCTCGTCCAGGCTCGCCGGATCGGTGACGTCGCAATGGCCGGCGACAAAGGCGCCCAGTTCCGCCGCCAGCGGCTCGACGCGCTTCTTGAACGCCTCGCCCTGATAGGTCAGCGCGATCTCGGCGCCATGGTCGACGCACGACTTGGCGATGCCATAGGCGATCGACCTATTGTTGGCGACGCCAAGAATGAGGCCGCGCTTGCCGGCCATTAGGCCCTGTCCACCCGCCATGTGAGCGCTCTCCGCAAGATTTCAGCTTTGTGGGTTGCCCTATCGCACAGGCACAGAGCCCCTTCAAGCGTCCAAACCGGACAGTTCGGGGGACAAAAGCCGCCGATCAGCCTTTTTGGCCGCGCAACAGCTCTTCGAGCGCGCTGTCGCCGCCTTCCGGCAGCATGATACGCACATGAGCGTAGAGATCGCCGTGGCCGCCGGCCTTTTCCGGCAGGCCTCTGCCCTTCAGCCGCAGGACCTTGTCGGAGCTCGACCAGGCAGGAATGTTGACCGCAAGCCTGCCGGTCGGCGTCTCGACCGGCACCTTGGCGCCGAGCACCGCATCCGCCAGCACCACCGGCAGATCGGCGTGCAGGTCGCGGCCCTCGATGCGGTAGCGTGGATGTCGGCGCAGATGGATCTTGACCAGCGCGTCGCCTGGCTGGCCCGGCCCCTGCTCGCCTTGGCCCTTGAGGCGGATGGTCTGGCCGTCCTCGACATAGGCCGGCAGCTTGACCGCCACCTTGCGGCCGTCGGGGAACATCGCCGTCACCTTTTCGGCGGTCGCCGCTTCCTCGATGGTGACGTCGAGCGTCACGTTCAGATCGGCTGCTGTCGCCTGCTGGCGGCGATCGCCCGTGCCGGGACCGCGCGCGCCCGAAAAAGTGTCGCCAAAAATCTGGCTGAAGATGTCGCTGTTGCCGTCGAACGGATCGCCACCCGGTCGGCCGGAGCGGAATTCGAACCGCGAACCGCCCGGACCCTGTTGACGGCGAAAGCCGCCAAAGGGATCGCCGCCACCGGCAGCGCCCTCAAAGCCCTGGAATCGCGGCTTGCCGTCGGCGTCGATCTCGCCGCGATCGAAAGCGGCGCGATTCTTTTCGTCGCCGACGATCTCGTAGGCCTGGTTGGCCGCGGCAAAACGGTCCTTCGCCTTGGGATCGTTCGGATTCTGGTCCGGATGATGCTTCTTGGCGAGTTTCCGATACGCCGACTTTATGTCCTTGGCCGATGCGTTCCTGGCAACGCCCAGCACCTCATAGGGGTCGCGCATGTGCTTACTGCCCTGGAGTAGAGTTGAGTCTCTTGTGCCACCTATATGCGCTCGCATAGGAAGAAATTCCAGTGCTGGAGCAGCATATCAGACGCGGAAAATCAGAGTGCCTTGAAGTCCTGCATGCGCCAGCCGCCGGCGCTGGCTAGGCACAGTTCGCCTTCGAACATGGCAACGCCGTCAAAGCTTTCGCGCGAGGCCTTGAAGCGGCGGCAGGTCTGGCCGTTGTCCTTCAATTCCGCCAGGTCGGTGATGGAACCGCGCGAACCGGTGCCGGCATTGGCCCACGGCACGGCCTGCCCGCCGAGCTGCTCGATGTCGGCCGAGGAAACCGCATTGCCGATCGTCGTCTGGTCGGAGTCGCGATCCAAATTGGCCGGCGCGCCCGAAGCAGACGTGCTGCTGGTCAGGATCGAGCGGTCGACTTCGGCTTTTTCCAGGCTGAAGCCGCCGGCGCCACACGCGGCAAGCGGCAAGGCGACCGCCACAATCGCGGCTTTCGCGCTGGCCGAAGCGATAACGCTCCATTGCCTGCTGTCAAAAGCTTGCGCGATACGCGACAATCGGCAGCCTCCCCCTTGCTTCGTAAAGAATCTTGGTTTTGTAAGAATCTTGGCTTCGTGACAATTTGAGAAAAACTATGAGTGACACTGAGTTAACAAGCGGTGACTTTACCGAGGCTGCCGAGCCGTTTCGCCTCTTTGCCGCATGGCTGGACGACGCCAGGAAAAGCGAGCCGAACGACCCCAACGGCGTGGCTCTGGCGACCGTCGATGCCGACGGCATGCCGGATGTGCGTATGGTGTTGCTCAAGGGGTTCGATGAAAGCGGGTTTGTCTTCTACACGAATTTCGAGAGCGCCAAGGGCCAGGAGATTCTTGGCAGCATGAAGGCGGCGATGTGTTTCCATTGGAAGTCGCTGCGCCGCCAGGTGCGCATTCGCGGACCGGTGGAGATCGTCAGCGACGCCGAAGCCGACGCCTACTATGCGACACGGCCGCGCGGCAGCCGCATCGGCGCCTGGGCTTCGAAACAATCGCGGCCGCTGGAAAGCCGCTTTGCGCTGGAGAAAGCGGTGGCGGAATACACGGCACGCTATCCGATCGGCGAAATCCCGCGGCCAAAGCACTGGTCCGGCTTCCGCATCGTGCCCAGCACCATCGAGTTCTGGCACGACAGGCCGTTCCGGCTGCACGACCGGCTCGTTTTTACGCGCAGTGCGAAGGACGGCTGGGACAAGACACGGCTTTATCCCTGAGGCTCAGGCCTTCTTTCTCGTCATGAACGCGGTGAGCGCGGCGCGCGCCTCACCGGACTTCAGCCGCTCGCGAAAATGGTCGCTTTCCTCGCCGATGCGGGCGAGGAGATCGTCGCGCGAACCACGCATCAGGTTGCGCGCGATCTTCAGCGCCTGTGGTGGCTTGGCCGCGATCTGGCCGGCTGCCGCCAATACCGAAGCCTCCAGCGCTGCTTCCTCGACCACCTCGTAGATCAGGCCGGCGGCCTTGGCGCGCTCGGCCGAAAAACCCTCGCCAAGACCGAGCAGCGCGAAAGCGGCTTGCTGGCCCAGAATGCGCGGTGCCAGCAGGCTCGATCCCGCCTCAGGCACAAGGCCCAGGTCGACGAAAGGCGTCCTGAACACGGTGCGTGGCGTAGCGAAAGTCAGGTCGCAATGCAGGTTGAGCGTCGTGCCGATGCCGACCGCGATTCCGTCGACGCCGGAGACCATGGGTTTTTCGACCTTGGCCAGCGCCATCAGGAAATCCCAGACTTCGGTGCCGCCGTCGCCGCCGGTGGCGACGACCATGAAGTCGGCAAGGTCGTTGCCGGAGGAGAAGGCGCCGGGCACGCCGAGAAAGACATGGACGCGGATCGCCGGGTCGGCGTTCCCCTCGGCCAGGGTTTTTGACATTTTCGCATACATGGCGCGCGTCAGCGCGTTCTTCTTGTCCGGCCGATTCATGCGGATGATCTGGATGGCGCCCTGGCGCTCGACGAGGATATGGTCTGTCACGGTGTTTTCCTTGTGAAACGTCAGGCAGACACGAGCGTCTTGCCGGCAGCGGCGAGGCTTTCGGCGCCATCGATGACGCGCGCCCTCAAGGCGCTGACCTCGCCGAGCAGGTTTTCGGCAAAGAAACGGCAAAGCGCTATGCGGTTGTGATCGGCAAGAGCACCGCGCGCCAGATAGGCGCCGCCGGCGGCAAGCGAGATCAGCCTGAGATAGGGCGTGGCGCCTGCCAGCGCCTCGTCCTGCCGGCCTTCGGCCGCCAATTTTTGCAGGAAGCGGGTCGCTTCGCTGAGATCGCCAAGTGCCGCGTCGAGAGCGTCGGCGGTGCGGCCGAAATCCTGCATGTTCGAGGTCCGCACCGCTGCGGCCATATCAGCCAGTTCGGCGATGTAGCCATGCACATGGTCGCCACCGCCGAGCGGTAGCTTGCGCATCACCAGATCGATCGCCTGGATACCGTTGGTGCCCTCGTAAATCGGTGCGATGCGCGCATCGCGATAGAAGGCGGCCGCTCCCGTCTCCTCGATGAAGCCCATGCCGCCATGAACCTGGAGGCCGAGCGAGGCAACCTCGACGCCGATATCGGTCGAGAACGCCTTGGCCAGCGGCGTCAGCAGATTGGCGCGATCGCGCCAGTATGCCGCCTCGTCACCGGCGGAGACACGGGCCATGTCGATGGCGTGGGCACAGGAATAGCTGATGGCGCGTGCGGTCTGGGTCAGCGCCTTCATGGTCAACAGGTTACGCTGGACATCGGGGTGATGGACGATAGGCGCCATACCCGTGCCAGTGTAGCTCGCGGCCTTGCCCTGCCGGCGCTCATTGGCATAGGCGATCGCCTTCTGCGTTGCGGCTTCCGCGACCGCCACCCCCTGCGTGCCGACACAAAGCCGCGCATTGTTCATCATGGTGAACATGCAGGCGAGCCCCTTGTTCTCCTCGCCGATCAGCCAGCCGACGGCGCCGGGTTCGGCCCCTTCGAAGCCGTCGCCATAGATCATGGTGCAGGTCGGCGAGGCATGGATTCCGAGTTTATGCTCAAGTCCGGAACAGAAGACGTCGTTGCGGGCACCGAGCGCGCCATCGTCGCCAACCAGGAATTTCGGCACCAGGAACAACGATATGCCGCGCGTGCCGGCCGGCGCATCGGGCAGCCTTGCCAGCACGAGATGGATGATGTTGTCGGTGAAATCGTGCTCGCCATAGGTGATGAAGATTTTTTGGCCGAAGATGCGATAGCTGCCGTCACCCGCCGGCTCGGCGCGGGCGCGCAAGGCGGCGAGATCCGAGCCGGCTTGCGGCTCGGTCAGGTTCATCGTGCCCATCCACTCGCCGGAGACGAGCTTTTCGAGATATTTGGCCTTGAGGTCTTCGGAGGCGTGTTTGTCGAGCGCCTCGACCGCGCCCATGGTCAGCGTCGGGCCGATGCCGAAAGCCATGGCGGCGGAGTTCCACATTTCGAGCGCGGCCACGCCGAGCATGGTCGGCAGCGCCTGGCCGCCATATTCCTCAGGCCCCGTGAGCGCATTCCAGCCGCCATCGATCCAGCGGCGATAGAGTTCCTTCCAGCCGGGCGGCGTGGTGACGGCGCCGCCTTTCAGCACCGCACCCTGCCGATCGCCGATCGTGTAGAGCGGTGCGACCTCTTCGGTGGCGAAACGGCCGGCCTCACCCAGAACGGCATCGACCAGGTCCTCGCCGAGATCGCCGAAGGTGCCGGCATCGAGCGCCGACTTCATGCCGGCCACGTGCTTGAGCGTGAAGGCGATATCCTCGACCGGTGCCCTATACATGCCGCCCACTCCTCCTGATTGCATCGGCCTGCCCAACCCTAGAACCGGTGCCGCTGCAAAACCACCCGCCGTATCAGCGGTCTCCCATCTTCTTTTTACGTAAACGTCAAATTTTGTCACGCGGATTTTGCAATCGCGGCGGCGCGTATTAAGTTCAACCCATGCCGGATCAAGTCGACCGGCGATGCAATCAGAACCAGCCAACCGGAACCGCCCATGCTTGCCAGACTCGACGCCTACCGCTGCATCGAATGCGGCCTGCCCTATCGAGCGGAGGGGTTCTGCTACCATGGGGGCAGACTGGACCATGGTGCCGCCTACTGGTCGGATCGCGGCATTTTGTGCTCGCCGCAATGCTCGCTCGCCCACCACCGCAAACGCGCCGCCGAAGGCACGCTGCGGCAAGAGCCGGCGCCTGACCCGTTTGAATTTTAGCGGCTGATGCGTCGCCAGCTCTTCTGGGAGCCAGCCCCCGAAAGCACTTCCTTAACCATAGCCGTTCAGGATTTGTTTTTGATCAACGGGGATTCCCTGTTTTGAAAAGGACGGCGCACCTCCTTCGCCGCTTGAAGAGTGTCGTACCGACACCCTTCAAGCCTCTGTTTCCTGTGCCTGTCGTTGCCCCAAAACCGCTGCATACTTTTGGCCGGCATGCGCTGGCGATCCTCGCTCTTGCGGCGACGATGGCGCTTTCGACGGCGGCAACGGCCTCCGATTTTTCTGAGCCGTGGAAGAACGCCGACCGCGCTCTGGTCGTCGATGCCTACGAATATAATTCCATCGACTGGGCCCAGCTCGCCACCGACAAGCGGGTCGTCGGCTTCATCAACAAGGCCTCCGACGGCATGCCGCCGGCCTATTTCTGCCTGGGCAACGACATTGAGGTAAAGCTTTGCAAGGCGCTGTGGAAACGTCATGCGGTGACGCGCGAACTGTTCCAGACGCGCCGGGTGGTGGCCAAGGCACTCGGCCTGAAATGGGGCGCCTATCACCTTGCCCGTCCCGGCAATCCGGTCGAGCAGGCGAACAATTTCCTCGATTTCGCCGAGCCTGCGCCGGACGATCTCATGGCTCTCGACATCGAGGGCAATGACCCCTCGCAATGGATGTCGCTCGACGATGCCGAGGAGTTCGTACGCCAGGTGCATCGGCGCATCGGCCGTTTCCCGGTGCTGTACACCAACGGCAAGACCGCCCGCTACATTGCCGACAACAGCTACCGATACCGGCTCCTGTCGCGGCTGCCGCTTTGGTATGCGCGCTACACCAACGACATCGACGTGCATTTTCCGATGGGCAACTGGCAAGGCTACGCGCTGTGGCAGTTTTCGGCGCAAGCCAATTGCGGCCGTTTCCGCTGCCCTTACAGGGTTGCCGGCACGCCTAACGACATAGACGTGAATGTCGCGCCGACAGACGCCGCCACGCTGCGCGCGCAATGGCCCTTCGGTGGGCTTATCGACGTGCCGCCGGACTATCTCGCCTCGATACCGCTACCGGTTTCACGCGAGGCCGGCCTCGCCGGCAATGTCACCATCACCTATGCGTCTGTGGCCGCGCCGCCGACTCTCGAGGACATGGTTACAGCGTTGGGCACACGCTGGTCCCGTTTCCGCGACGGCTTCCGCATGCCAGTCGTGAAGACGGTGCCGCGACGGCCAAGCTTCGGCATTGTCCAATATGTCGCCTGGAAGCGGACCGAACGGCGTTCACCCGCACAACTCGACGCTGCCTTTGCCGTGTCCGATCCACTCAGCACCGCTTCCACCGAACTCGATCGCGGCCAGCGGTGAGCCAATGCGGAACTTCAGGTTCCCTGTTCGCGCGCTACGGCCTGCCAGCCGATATCGCGGCGGCAGAACCCGTCCGGCCAATCGATGCGGTCAAGCGCGGCATAGGCTCGTTTCTGTGCCTCGCCGACCGTGGCGCCTGATGCCGTCACGTTGAGGACGCGGCCGCCATTGGCAACCAGCGCGCCGCCATTGATGGCGGTACCGGCGTGGAAGATCTGGACGCCGTCGCTCGCCGCGTCTTCGACGCCGCGGATGACCGAGCCTTTTTCCGGCGTGCCGGGATAGCCTCTCGCCGCCATTACTACGGTGAGCGCGGCCTCGTCGCGCCAGCGCACCGAAGTATGCGCAAGCTGGCCGTCGGTCGCCGCATTGAGCAGGACCAGCAGATCATCCTTCAGCCGCATCATCAGCACCTGGCATTCCGGATCGCCGAAACGGGTGTTGTATTCGATCAGCTTCGGTCCCTTGTCGGTGATCATCAGCCCGGCAAACAGCACGCCGGAGAACGGCGCCCCCAGTTCGGCCATGCCGCGCATGGTCGGCTCGATGATCTCGCGCATGGTGCGCGCGACCAGTTCCGGCGTCATCACCGGTGCCGGCGAATAGGCGCCCATGCCACCGGTGTTGGGACCGGTGTCGCCGTCGCCGACGCGCTTGTGGTCCTGCGCGGTACCGAAGGGCAGTGCGGTGGTGCCGTCGCAGAGGCAGAAGAAACTCGCCTCCTCGCCGGTCATGAACTCCTCGACCACAACTTCCGCGCCGGCGGCGCCGAAGGAACCGTCGAAGCAGGCAGCGAGTGCTGCCTGTGCTTCACTGGGCGTCATGGCGACGGTGACGCCCTTGCCGGCAGCGAGCCCGTCGGCCTTGATGACGATCGGTGCTCCGGTCTTTTCGACATAGGCCTTGGCCGAGGCCAGGTCACTGAAACGGCCATAGGCGGCGGTCGGGATGTTGTAGCGGGCGCAGAGATCCTTGGTGAAACCTTTCGATCCTTCCAGCTGTGCGGCAGCCTTGGAGGGTCCGAAGACGCGAATGCCTTGCGCGCGCAGATCGTCGGCAATGCCGACGACCAGCGGCCCCTCCGGGCCGACCACGACGAGGTCGATTTTTTTCTCCCGGCAGAACGCGGCCACGGCGGCATGGTCGGCTAAATCCAGCTTCACCAGCTCAGCCTCGCTGCCGGTGCCCGGATTGCCGGGAGCCGCATAGAGCTTGGTCAGCAGCGGTGATGCGGCGATCTTCCAGGCGAGCGCATGTTCGCGGCCGCCGGAGCCTAGAAGAAGAACGTTCATGGCCACCTCTTGATGCCGACTATCCGTTAGAGCACCCGCTATTGCTCTCTGGGCGACGGGTCAAGGCATCCGGGCGCATTGATGGGAATTGCGCACGGGAACGTTACCCCAGCCGAAAATCGGCGGCGCACATCGGCGTCGATTTTCTGGCTGCCGCTCAGCCCTGGTAGACCACCGGAAACCAGTCCTCGCGCAGCCTCTCGCCCGGCTGCATGCCGTGGCCATGATAGGGCGGCGAGGTGCGGCCCGGCCGCTCGACATAGCGCGCATCGTCACCCACCCAGCGCAGCGACAGCGCCCGGCGCCGCGCCGCGGTCAGGTTGCCGCGCGCGCCATGCGCGGTCCTGAAGTCGAACAGGATGGCGTCGCCCGGCTCCATTTCCCATTCGAGCACCTTCATCGACGGATCCTTGTCGGGATCGGGCACCGGCAGATAGTCGCCCTCGCCGGCATAGAAATTACTGTCGTCGAGCCAGCGCACCGGCAGGATCATCTTGTCCCATTTGTGCGAGCCGGCGATCAGCCGCAGCGTCGCTTCCTTCACCGGGTCGATGGGGATCCAGAAGCTCACCGTCTGCCGGCCATCGACGAAATAGTAGGGGATGTCCTGATGCCAGGGCGTCGGCTTCTGCGTGCCGGGTTCCTTGACCAGCACATGATCGTGGAAGAACTGCGCGGTCCGCGACTGCATCACCGCCGCCGCCAGTTCGGCGGCTGGCGAACCCCGCACCAGGCTGACGAATTCGGGGACGCGCTCCCAGTTGCAGTAGTCATCGAAGAAACTGCCGCGGCCGTTGGCGATGTCGGATGCGGTGGCGCTGCGGTTCTGCATGTTGCGTTCGATGCCGGCGGCAATCGTGTCGACCCAGCCCTTGAAGGCGCCGCGAATGCAGACAGCGCCGTCACGCTGATAGTCGGCGATGGTGCCCGCATCGATCATGGAGGCGTTGGAAGTGTGGCTGGCAGCTTGGGAAGCCATGGCGTTCTCCTCTTGGAATGAACGGACTATCGCAACCCTCTTTCATTCAGTAAAATAATAACTTTCCATTTGGTACATAGGATAACCCTATGAATGTGACCCTCACCCAATTGCGTTATCTTGTCGCCGTGGCGCGTCATGGCAGCGTCACCGGGGCGGCGAAGATGCTGAACGTTTCGCAGCCGTCGATTTCGGTGGCGATCGACGCGGTCGAAAAGAATTTCGGCCAGAAGCTGTTCGTCCGCCAGCGCGGAAGCGGCGTGTCGCCGACATCGTTCGGCCGCGCCGTCGTGGCCAAGGCAAGGCAGGTTCTCACCGAAACGGACGAACTCGTCGGCCTGGGTTCAAGCAAATCGGCTGTCAGCGGTGAGTTGGTGCTGGGATGCTTCGAGGATCTGGCGCCGTTCTTCGCGCCGGCTTTGATCCGCGCCTTCTCCGAACGCTATCCGGCCGTCAAAATCGTCGTTCGCGACGAGACGTTCGAGACGCTGGGACGACGGCTGGGGGATGCGGCCATCGATCTCGGCCTGACTTATGATCTCAGCCTGCCGACGCATTTCGCCCGCATCCTGCTGCGCGAACTTCGTCCACACGCGCTGTTGCCGGCAGGCCATGCCCTGGCGGACCGCCCAACGGTCAGCCTTGCCGATCTGGCCGCCTATCCGCTGATCACGACGGATCAGCCGCACAGTTGGCAGCACATGCTCGACCTGTTCCGCAGCCGCGGCCTCTCGCCGGTGGCCGATACGACGACAAGCTCGTTCGAACTGCAGCGTAGCATGGTCGCCAACGGCTTCGGCGTCGCGGTCAGCTATACCCGTCCGCACGGCGACCGCAGCTATGACGGCCTGCCGCTTATCTGCAAGCCGCTGTCCGATCCGCTGCCCATGCAGCGGATCCTGCTGACCTATGACACGCATCAGCGTGTGTCGAATGCGGCGCTGGCCTTCGTCGAGGTGGCCAGGGACTGGTTCGCCACCCGCGACATCTTTGCCTCGTGAAAGGCTGACGGGCACCACTCTCCCGCTTGCCGCTTGACGGTTTCTGCCGCTGCTGCCACTCCATGGACATGGAAAATATCCAGTCGAAAGCGGCCCAGGGCCGTGTCGCCGATGCGCCGAACGGCCATTGGGTCTACCGCGTGCTGCCGCGCTCGATATGGCCCTATGCGCAGCTTGCTCGATGGGACAGGCCGATCGGCTGGCAGTTGCTGCTGTGGCCGTGCTGGTGGTCGGCAGCCTTGGCGGCAAGCGCCTATCCGCGTCCGGGCGACCCGCTGCTCTCACTGCTGCCGGCGCCTTTGTATCTCGTGCTGTTCCTGGTCGGGGCCATCGCCATGCGCGGCGCCGGCTGCACCTACAACGACCTCGTCGACGAGGACATCGACAGCCAGGTGGAGCGCACGCGCTCGCGACCGTTGCCGTCGGGCAAGGCGACGCGCCGGCGGGCATGGCTGTTTCTCGTCCTGCAGGCCCTGGTCGGCCTCGTCGTGCTCATCCAGTTCAACAGCTTCGCCGTCCTGCTCGGCATCTGCTCACTGGCGGTCATCGCCATCTATCCATTCATGAAGCGGATAACCAACTGGCCGCAACTGGTGCTTGGCCTTGCCTTTTCCTGGGGCGCGCTGATGGGATGGGCGGTCGAGTTCGGCGATCTCGATGGGCCTGCCATCATGCTTTATATCGGCTCGATCCTGTGGGTGATCGGCTACGACACGATCTACGCACATCAGGACAAGGAAGATGACGCCATTGTCGGCGTGCGCTCGACGGCACGCCTGTTTGGCGATAACACCAAATCGTGGCTGGCCGGGCTTTATGGCGGCGCGCTGATCTGCTTCGCCATCGCCTTCGCGTCGGCGCAAGCGCCGGTGGTGGCGCTGGCCGGACTGATCGCCGCCGGCGCCCATATGGCCCGACAGATCGCCGTGTTGGACATCGACAATCCGGACCAATGCCTGCGGCTGTTCAGGTCGAACAACCAGGTCGGCTGGCTGATCTTCCTTGGTCTGATCGGCGGCGCTGTGTGGGTGGCGCTGAAGCCGCTGGTTTAGTCTCCTTCTCCCCGTCCCCTATACGGGGAGAAGGTGGCGGCAGCCGGATGAGGGGCAGCGCCGACCTTGGAGGGGAGGCAAGAGATTCATCGGCGACACAACGCATACCACTAAGTCTTAAAGTGGTGGCCGAACACTTAGGTCGGCGCTGCCCCCCATCGCCCTGCGGGGCACTTCTCCCCGTATAGTGACGGGGAGAAGAAGGCTAATCCCTCGAAATAATCTCCTGGCCGTCGATGACCAGCCTGAGACCGAGGGCGCCGGCCCTGCGGCGAGCGAGGAAACGCGGGCGGCGCGTGTTCGAAATCCGCCCCTTGCGCCGGTCCTGCGGCGGCAGCGTCTTGATGGCGGCGCCGAGCGATTCTTCCAGGGTGCGGGCAACGCCGTCCGATTCGATCAGCAGCATCGGCAGACGGTAAGCGTCGGCCCAGGCGCGCCAGTCGGCTGCGACATCGTCGAGATCGTCGGCCACCAGCAGCGGCACCGACAGCATCGGGTCGTTGTGCAGGAGTTCCAGGGTCACCGTGACATTGCCGTCCGGGTCTTCCATGGCGCGGGCGGCAACGCCGCGGAACGCATTGGAGGGCAAAACGATGATCGCGGGCAGGCCGCTCATCTCGAGCAAGCGGCGGATCACGGCGCCGCGCTGGTCGATGGTGAAGGTTACATCGCCGTAGTCGTCGCGAGTCGCGTAGCTCACCACTTGCGGCAGGCGAAATGGGTCGAGACGCATGTTGCGTCCCGCCCAGACTGGCTTCAGTCCGGTGTTCATAGAGTGGCCTTCCTGTCTGTCTCCTGAGAGCCGGTGTCCGGTTCTCTCCGGGCCGGTTTTTCCAGCCTCGTTTGTAGGGAGACAGTAGCGCGGGCTCCTTACCGCCCCGCTTAAGAAAGTCGGTTAAATTTTGCTGATCTCAGGGATGGTTATCGGAATCCCACCAGCCGCAACTTGTCGAAAGGTTCAGATAACCTTACCCGGATTCATGATGCCGGCCGGGTCGAAAGCGGCCTTCACCCTTCGCATCAGATCGATCGCCATCGGCGGCGCGGTGGCGATCAGTTCGTCGCGTTTCAACTGGCCGATGCCGTGCTCGGCCGAGATCGAACCGTGCAGGCTGCGCACCACACCGTGCACCGCCTTGTTCATGGGGTGATAGAGAGCGAGGAACGCCTCATCATCGCCGTCGACGGGCCGCGAAATGTTGTAGTGGAGATTGCCGTCGCCCATATGACCGAAGCAGACCACGCGGGCGCCTGCACTTACCGACGCCACGGCGCCGGCGGCTTCTTCGATGAAGCGGGGGATCGATGCAATAGGCACCGAAATGTCGTGCTTGATCGAGGCGCCTTCCGGCTTCTGCGCCTCGGGCAGCAGCTCGCGGAAATTCCAGAAGGCATCCCCCTGCCCGAGGCTCGCCGCAATGACGGCGTCGCCGACGAATTCCTGTTCAAGGCCGGCCGAGAGCACGTCCTCGATCAACGCCCGCGAATCCTCCGACGAACGGCCTGATGAAATCTGCATCAGCACATACCACGGCCAGTCCTCGATCAGCGGCCGCACCACGCCCTGGGCATGCGCCAGCGTGAAATCATATGGCCGTCTGCCGATCAGTTCGAAAGCGGTGAGTGCTGCCCCGGCACGGTCCATGGCCAGGCTGAACAGCGAAAGTGCGGCCTCGGGCGACGACAGGCCGGCGAAGGCGACTTCGCGCCCCTTCGGCTTTGGGAACAGCTTGAGCACGGCGGCGGTGATGACGCCGAGCGTACCTTCGGCGCCGACGAACAGGTTTTTCAGATCGTAGCCGGTGTTGTCCTTCTTCAGCTTGCGCAGGTCGTCAAACACCTCGCCGGTCGGCAGCACCACCTCGACACCGAGACAGAGTTCGCGCGCATTGCCATAGGCAAGCACGCCGGTGCCGCCGGCATTGGAGGAAAGATTGCCGCCGATCTGGCAGGAGCCCTGCGCGGCCAGCGACAGTGGGAACAGCCGGTCGGCGGCGTCGGCTGCCTCCTGCAGCGTCTGCAGGATGACGCCGGCCTCGACCGTCACGGTGTTGGACAGGACGTCGATCTCGCGGATGCGGTTGAGCCGCGACAGCGACAGGACGATTTCGCGCCCGGACCTGTCCGGCACCTGGGCGCCGACCAACCCGGTGTTGCCGCTTTGCGGCACGATCGGCGTTCCCGTCTCCGTCGCCAGCCGCATGATCCGGCTGACTTCGTCGATGCTGCCCGGCCGCAGCACCAGCGATGTCGCGCCGTGCCAGAGCCCGCGCCGCTCAATGAGGTAGGGCGCGATGTCCTGTTCGTCGCGCAGCGCATACTTGTCGCCGACGATCGCGGCAAAGCGATCGATGAGAACAGGGTCGAGGGTCTCTGGAATTTCGGTCATGGGGAAAGCTATGATGTGGCTTGCGTGTTGTCACGAGGGGCGGCCGCGCGCGACAGCCGATCGTTGATCGCTTCGCCGAGCCCGTCGAAGGGAATAGGTTCGACGGCGATGGTTTGCGCGCCGCTGCGGTCGAGTTCCTGCATATAGGCGAACAGATTGCTCGCCGCTTCGCGCAGGTCACCGGTTTCGGACAAATTGAGGAAGGCTTCGGCGCGGCGCCAGCCTTGCGCCCTCTGGCCGCCGAAGCCGAGCAAAGCCTCGCCCTCGCCGACCGCGCCGGCATTGAGCCGCATCGCGGCACCCGGCGCATAGTGCGAGGCGAGCATGCCCGGCGCCTCGATACCGGCGGTGCCGCCGCGCAACAATTCCATGCCGATGGCCGCCTCGATCTCCTCGGCGGCGATGCCGCCGGGCCTCAGCAGCCGCATTCTGTCCCCTTCGGCCTTGACAATGGTCGATTCCAGCCCGATCGGCGTCGCGCCGCCATCGACCACCAGCTTTATCCGCGCACCGAGATCGGCGGCCACCGCTTGCGCGGTCGTTGCGCTGATCCTGCCGGATGAATTGGCGCTGGGCGCTGCAAGCGGGCGGCCGAGCCTGGCGATCAGCTCGCCGCCAAAGCCCCTCGGCATGCGCAAGGCAATCGTATCGAGCCCGGCGGTGACCAGCGGATGGATGCCGTTGCCGGGCCGTTGCGGCAGCACCAGCGTCAGCGGACCTGGCCAGAATGCCAGCGCCAGTTTCCTGGACAGCGGATCGAACAACGCGAGGCGCTCTGCCATTGCCATGTCTGCGACATGGGCGATCAGCGGATTGAAGCGCGGGCGCCCCTTGGCCTCGAAAATACGCGCCACGCCGATGCCGTTGGTGGCGTCGCCGGCCAGCCCGTAGACGGTTTCCGTCGGGATGGCGACGACATCGCCTTCCCTGAGCAGCGCCAGCGCCCGCTCCAGCGCCTCGCCCGAGCCAAGTATTTCAGCCACTCTCGTCACCTCACAGATGCGGGGTGCGTAGTACGATGGCGGCCGTTGGGCAAGCCGCTGTTGGGTACCCTATTGTTGGCGAGCAGGAGCATTGGCGATTTATCAATCCCTAAAATGCTATGTTTCCGCGAAAGCCGGCATCAATTCCGGCCTGCTATCGAACAGCTTCTGGGCAAAGGGGAGCGACATCAGTGTCTGCGCGTATCCTGCTGGGTATCATTCTTGCTGTTGCGGCCGGCGAAGCCCAGGCGTCATCCCTGGTTTTTCCAGGCACGCCATCCTCCACCCCATCGATCGTCAGGATCGGCGCCCCCAACCAGCCTGGAACCGCCGATGCGGTCAACGCCAGCGATGCGCTGTCGGTGGTGGCAAAAGGGGAAGCGCAGCCCGACGTCACCGATGAAAAGGTGGCGGCGATCCCGGACAAGCCCGCGACCGGGCACGGCTTCCAGCCAGGCCCGATGGTCATTCGTGGCGGCGTTACCGGTCCCGATTTCCCTGCACCGGCGCCAACCGCTGCACCGGCGGCCGGTGCCGCGCCGGCCGCTGGCACGGCGCCGGCAACGGCCACCGCTTCCGCAGCCCCCTCAGGGAACGCCGAGAACCAACCCACCCCGCCGAGCGCTTCGGCGCCGGCAGCAGGGCAGCGCATGCCTCCCAACGGCTACACCAAATAGCCCCGGCTCAAAGACAGCCGACATCGATGGCGTGACTTGACGGTGGTCTGGCGCCCGGCGCACCATTGCCAGGCAAGCCCCGTTCTAGGTATTTCTGGCAGACGGGATTTCATCGCTAGGGGTAAAGGGGGGTGATCATGAGAAAATCTGGAATCGTAACCGGGGCAGGCCTTCTGCTGGCGTCACTGCTTGGCGTCGGCGCGGCTCATGCCGACGATATGCTGGGATCCTATGTCGCGCGCATTTCCGATCGCGACCATCAGGCGAGTGACGGCTATGCGCTGGACAATGCCGCGCAGATGGTGCGGCAGGACCGCGCCAACTGGCACAAATTCCACCGCCGTGACAGCGACGACGAGGCTGATGGCTGGTTCAGGACCAACGGCCAGCGCGCCGACCTGCAGCGCATGCTGGAACGCGGCGGCGCGATGAGTTCCTCGACCAAGCGCGCCATCGTCAATGGCGAACCGCTGATCCAGGTCGATGTCTACGAAAACAGCGTGCGCGTCAGCATTCTCGAGAACTGACCGTCGCCAGGGACGGCTGACCGTCGGCTTCGGGGACGGCTGATAGGAAGGCGGCGCCTCAGCGCCGCCTTGCCATCGATAGACTCGGCGGCTGAAAAAATCAGGCCGCTTCTTCCTTATCATCATCTTCTTCGGACTCGTCGCCTTCAGCCTTCACGCTGTCCTCGGCGTCGTCTTCGTCCTCGTCCTCGTCTTCTTCGTCTTCATCTTCGTGGTCATCCGAGAGCGTGGCAGCTTCGGCGGACTCGTCGCCTCCTTCTTCGTCTTCATCTTCGTCGTCGTCAGACAGCTCAGCGGCTTCGACCGCTGCGGCGGCGGCATGATCGAGAATGGTTTCGGAAGCGGATTCAAGCGCCTCGGCGGGAGCCGGGGTTTCTTCTGTCACTTCGATTTCGTGATCGGAATTCATGGAAGCCTCCGTGGGGTTGGGGAACATGTCCCTTTTGCCACGGAGAGATCATCGCCATATGACTGTAAGCCGGCTCGAACGGCCGGCGGCAGAGAATATTTTCTTCGCCTTAACCTGCGATCCTGGAGAAATCCGCGACCTGGCCGGTGGCCGCGCGGATGCGAGCGAGCAGCGCCAGGCGGTTGGCACGCACCGCCTGATCCTCATCGTTTACAAGAACATGCTCAAAGAATGAATCAACCGGCTCGCGCAATACGCTAAGCGCCAGCAGGGCGCCGGAAAAGTCATCGTTTTGAATCGCTTCGCCGGCCTGCTTCTCAGCCTGATTCACCGCCGCAAACAGCGATTTCTCGGCATCCTCGCGCAAAAGTGCCGACTCAACGGTTTCGGCCACCGCCGTTTTCTTCTTCTCCTCGGCGGCCAGAATGTTGGCCGCACGCTTGGTGCCGGCGAGCAGATTCTTGCCGTCCTCCGTGTCGAGGAAGGAGCCCAGCGCCTCGACCCTGCGCACGATCTGCAGCAGGTCGTCGGACTGCGGCGTGATGACGGCATCGATGAGATCGTGTCGAGCGCCTTGGTCGCGGAGGTAGACCTTGAGGCGGTCGTGGAAGAAGGCGATGAGGTCGGGGATCAACTGCGCAGCTGGGCGGTCCTGGCTCGACCCAGCCACTTCTGAGCTGAGACCGACGAAGCGCTTATCGAGGAGGTCACGAGATGAACCAACTCCCGTCGTGAATTCACCTCCGTCTTCAGCTCTCCAAACTGCCGAGAAGCGAGCGCCCTGGTTGAACATAAAGCCAAAAAGGGCGTTCGCCAATTGGTGCCGAAGGGAAGATGATACGGCATTCTCGATCAAAATCCTCACCACACCCAGCGCCGCTCTACGCAGCGCATAGGGATCCTTCGACCCAGTCGGCTTTTCGTCGATTGCCCAGAAACCGACCAGCGTGTCGAGCTTATCGGCAAGCGCCACTGTGATTGAAACCGGATCGCTCGGTACGCGATCGGACGGGCCTTGCGGCTTGTAGTGTTCCTCCGCTGCAGCGGCGACCAAAACATGCTCACCCTGAAGAAGCGCATATTTGCGGCCCATCGCGCCTTGCAGTTCCGGGAACTCGCCGACGACTTCGGTGGTGAGATCGGCCTTGGCCAAGACGGCGGCACGACCTGCGAGCGCGATAATCTCCCCCCTCGAGGGGGAGATGTCGCCGAAGGCGACAGAGGGGGTCGGCACGACCGGATGCGACGCCCCATCGCGGTCAGAGGACGCCGGCGCTTCACGCGCGGCGACCCCCTCTGGCCTGCCGGCCATCTCCCCCTCAAGGGGGGAGATTGACTGCGCCACGATCGGCGCCAGTTCTTCCGCCAATCGCTTGATCCGCTCCACCCGTTCGCCCTGCGTGCCGAGCTTGGCGTGGAAAGTCACGCCGAGATGGTCGAGGCGGGCCATGCGCTGGTCGAGCGGCTTCTTGAGATCAAGCCCGAATTTTTCCGCCGATGCCTCGAGCTCAGCCAGGTCAGGCAAATCGCCCTGGTCGGTCGTCCAGAAATAAAGCGCGTCGGACAGGCGGGCGCGCACCACCTTGCCGTTGCCGTGGGCGATCTCCTTGCCGCCATCCCTGGCTTCGATATTGGCGGTGAGGATGAAGCGGTTGGAAAGCGCGTCGTCGACACCCTGCGGCCGCGTCACAAAGCACTTCTGATTG
This sequence comes from Mesorhizobium sp. M7A.F.Ca.MR.245.00.0.0, assembly GCF_003997415.1. NCBI lineage: Bacteria > Pseudomonadati > Pseudomonadota > Alphaproteobacteria > Hyphomicrobiales > Phyllobacteriaceae > Mesorhizobium > Mesorhizobium sp. M7A.F.Ca.MR.245.00.0.0. The sequence goes on from NZ_RZTE01000012.1 coordinate 24,836, forward strand.
GCGCGAATGGTCAGTCGGATCACTTCGGCTGGAATGGCCAGGAATGCCTCCTCGAACTCGCCCATCAGCACGACAGGCCATTCGACCAGCCCGGACACCTCCTCCAGCAGCCCGTCGTCCTCGACCAGGTCAAGCCCGTTGGCGAAGGCGAGATTGCGGGCATCGGCAAGGATGATCTCCTTGCGCCGATCAGCATCGAGCACGACCTTGGCCGCTTCCAGCTTGGAAACATAGTCGTCGAAGCGGCGTACCGTGATGGCGTCAGGCGCATGAAAACGGTGGCCATAGGTGGTGTTGCCGGAGCGGATACCGTCGATCTCGAAATCGACCACGACAGGCTCCTCGGTCTCCGGGCCGAACGTGCACAGGATCGATTGCAGGGGCCGTACCCAGCGCAGCGAGCCGGGCTTGGCCGAGGCCGGCCCCCAGCGCATCGATTTCGGCCACGGGAAATTGCGGATGATCCCCGGCACCAGTTCGGCGATGATCTCTTCCGCCGCCTTGCCCGGCCTCGAAATGTGGGCGACATAAAAATCGCCCTTCTTCGGATCGGAATGGACATGGGCCTCGGCGATCGAGGAAAGTCCGGCCTTGCGCAGGAAACCTTGGACCGCCTGTTCAGGCGCTAATGTCGAAGGCCCCTTGATCTCTTCGCTTATATCTTTCGAGCGCGCGGTGAGACCCCTGATATCGAGCGTCAGCCGGCGTGGCGTCCAGTACTCGCGCGCCGCTTCATAGGTCAGCCCCGCCTCGACCAGACCGTCGGTCAGCATCTTCCTGAGATCACCCGCCGCCTTGCGCTGCATGCGGGCGGGAATCTCCTCGGAGCGAAGTTCTAGAAGCAGGTCAGGCATGGTAGCTCCTCACCCTCCCCTCGATGGGGAGGGTCGGCGCGTTAGCGCCGGGGTGGGGTGGCGGCGTCTCGGTCTCAAGCACCTTCAGCGTCTAGCGGGCCAAGGTGTGATTTCTTCCACCGCCGCATAGATCGTATCGAGCGCGGAATCCAGTTCGTTTTTGATTTCATGGCTCCGGAAGCGAATGGCGCGGCGATCGCCGATTTGCGCCCATTTCCAGAAATTTTGGCCGCCCTGTCGGGACGAGGCGATGCCACCCGTCCTTGGATCAAAGATTTCCATGAACCGAACGCAGCGCTGAAGCGACCCACGCTCAGGCAGGAAACTATTGGCTCAACGACCATGAAAACGGCATCCAGACTTCTGCAGATCCTCGCGCTCGGCGCCTGCTTCACGGCGCAGGGTCACGGCGCCTTCTCGATGCCGGGTGTGCGGCAGGCATTGCGCACGATCGACGGTGCCAGCGGTCAGGCCGTACCGCCGATCAACGTTTCCCTCGAGATGATGAAGCGGGCCTGAAGCTCAGGCCGCCAAGCCACCCGCCTGCGTCTTCAGAAACGCTTCGCCGCAAGCCTTGGCCAGATTGCGCACCCGCAGGATATAGCTCTGCCGCTCGGTGACCGAAATCACGCCGCGTGCGTCGAGCAGGTTGAAGACATGGCTGGCCTTGATGCACTGGTCGTAGGCCGGGAAAACCATGCGATGCATCGGCAGATTGTCGTTCGATGCCGGCGCGCCGGCATCGAGCAGCGCCTTGCACTCGGCCTCGGCGTCCTCGAAGTGGCGCAGAAGCATCGCCGTGTTGGCGTGTTCGAAGTTGTGGCGCGAATATTCCTGCTCGGCCTGCAGGAAGACATCGCCATAGGTGACCTTGTCGGCGCCTTCGCGGCCGTTGAAATTGAGGTCGTAGACATTGTCGACGCCCTGCACATACATGGCCAGTCGCTCCAGCCCGTAGGTGAGTTCGCCGGCCACCGGCGCGCATTCGATGCCGCAGACCTGCTGGAAGTAGGTGAACTGCGAGACTTCCATGCCGTCGCACCAGCATTCCCAGCCGAGACCCCAGGCGCCCAGCGTCGGGCTTTCCCAATCATCCTCGACGAAGCGGATGTCGTGCAGCAGCGGATCGACGCCGATCGCCGCCAGCGAGCCGAGATAGAGTTCCTGCAAATTGGGCGGGTTCGGCTTCAGGATCACCTGGTACTGGTAATAATGCTGCAGCCGGTTCGGGTTCTCGCCATAACGCCCGTCCTTGGGGCGGCGCGAGGGCTGGACATAGGCAGCGTTCCAGCGTTTTGGGCCGAGCGCGCGCAGCGTCGTTGCCGGATGAAAGGTGCCGGCGCCGACTTCCATGTCGTAGGGTTGCAGGATGACGCAGCCATAGGCCGCCCAATAGTTGTGCAAGGTCAGGATCAGCCCCTGGAACGAGCGGCTGGGATGCATATGGGCGGGGATTTCAATTGTCACGGATGGCCTCGACAGCACAGGCTAGCTGCCGGCACGTCCTAGAGACCCGGCAGCAAAGCGTCAAGCAAAGCACGCCGATGCGGTCGCGCCGACAGCTTTGCAGGGGCTGGCCCATTGCCCATCTCTCGGGCCTGCGCTCTGTTCGCCTGTGCAGCAACGACAACAGGTTTCAGCCATGCCCAGCCCGATCGTCATCCGCCCTGTCGCGCGACAGGATTTCGAGCAATGGCTGCCGCTGTGGGACGGCTACAATGCATTTTATGGCCGCTCGGGCGAAACGGCCCTGCCGGGTGAGATCAACCAGATGACATGGTCTCGTTTCTTCGATGCCTATGAGCCGGTCCACGCGCTGGTGGCCGAAGGCGAGGGACAGCTTCTCGGCCTTGTGCACTATCTCTTCCATCGCAGCACCACGGCGATCGCGCCGAATTGCTATCTGCAGGACCTTTTCACCACGCAGGCCTCGCGTGGCAAAGGCATCGGACGGGCGCTGATCGAGGGCGTCTACGAGCGCGCGCAGGCGGCCGGCTCAGGCCGGGTATACTGGCTGACGCATGAGACCAATCACACGGCGATGAAGCTTTACGACAAGGTCGCCGAACACTCCGGCTTCGTCGTCTATCGCAAGCTCTTCTGAGGCAGCCAGCCGAATCCGGTTCAAACGAAAACGGGACTCCGAAAAGAGCCCCGTTCGCCTTGAATTCAAATGGCTGACGTCACCCCTTCGGGGCGGGCACCGGCTCTGGCTTGACCTTCGGAGTTTCCTGCGCCGTGTTGGACTCGATCGGCGGCAGGCCCTTCATCAGCTTCTGCTGCAATTTGGCCAGCACATCGGGATCCGGCTTCAGGTCGCGAGCCTGGTTCCACTGGAAGGTGGCTTCCAGCTTGCGGCCGACGCGCCAGTAGGCATCGCCGAGGTGATCGTTGAGAACCGGATCTTCCGGCTTCAGCGACACGGCGCGTTCCATTTCGCGCACCGCGTCGTCGAACCTGCCGAGGCGGAAATAGGCCCAACCCAGCGAATCGACGATGTAACCGTCGCTCGGCCTGAGGTCGACGGCCTTTTGAATCATCGCCAGGCCTTCCTTGAGGTTCATGTTCATGTCGACCCAGGAATAGCCGAGATAGTTCAGCACCTGCGGCTGGTCGGGGAACAGTTCCAGCGCCTTGCGGAAGTTCGGCTCGGCCTTGGGCCATTCCTTCAGACGCTCATAAGCGATGCCGCGCTGGTAGAAGATGTTCCAGTTGGCCGCGGTCGGCGCCTTCAGCACCTCGACGGCCTTATCGTAGAGAGTGGCGGCCGAACGGAAATCGTCCTTCGAGGAATAGACGCCACCGAGCGCCAGATAGGCGCGCATGTCATTGGGATGGGCGTCGACCAAGGCTTTCAGATGGGTGATCGCCTCTTCGTGACGGTCCAGATCGGCAAGATTGAGGCCGAGTTGCAGGTCCGAAAGCTCCTTCAGCGGCGAAGCGGCGGGAATCCGGCGATAGAGCGCGATGGCACCTTCGCCGTCCTTCAATTGCTCGGACACGGCGGCGAGTTGCACAAGGGCAGCGTCGCTGTCAGGCTTCAAAGCAAGCGCATATTGCAGATAGAGGCGGACGAAGGGCTCGCCGCCGCCACGGTTGAGCGCGGTGGCGAGGTCGAGCAGGATTTCGGAGGCGCCATCGGATGGGCCGGCAACCAGCGGCGCAATCTTGTCGCCTTTTGCAATTCGGTCGCGCAAGGCGACGATTTCCAGCTTGCCCGGCGAAAACGCCTCGGCCTGGTCGAGCACCGACAGCGCCTTGGTCTTGTCGCCCTTGCGGACCAGGAACGAGGCGTAGGCCTGGGCATTGCGCATCCAGGTTTCGGGAGCGGCACCGCCGGCGGCGGTATCCTGCATGGTCGCGGCATAGATCGCCTCGGCCTTTTCGGGCATGCCGGATGCATCAGCGATCAGGGCGCGGTGGAACGACTTGAACAGGCCGAACCAATCCGGCCCCTGCAGCTTGTCGATGGACGCCATCGCATCGGCAGGCTCGCCGGCGCCTTGCTGCGCCCAGCCGGACATAACCCCGGAGATCAACCGGTCGAGATCGGATTCCAGCGACAGCTTGAGCCAGTACTGCGCCTTGGTGAAATCCTTCTTGTGGAAGGAATCGACGGCGAGCGCCAAGCGCGAGAAACGCTCGACGTCAGGCACTTCCTTGAGCTTGTCGGCATAGACCAGGGATTCGTCGAAGCGCCCTTGCGCGATCAGCGACAGCATCAGGCTCTGCTGCAGGCCGGTGTCGCTCGGGTCGAAGGCCAATGCTTGCTTGTAGTAGGCGATGGCGCTGTCGAGGTCGTTGTCGCCCTCGGCGATCCGGGCCGCCAGATAAGCGCCCGAAAACGACGTGATCTTGACCGGTTCGGTGGTTTGCTTGGCATAGGCCGGCAAAGCCGAGATCGCCATGCCCGTCACAATTGCCAGCCTTGTCAGCCAGCGCGCACGTCCTTGCCGCATCATATCCCTTTCAGCCAGGCGCCATCTCCGCATCAGCGGGATCGGCGTAGACTCGATCTTTCCAGGCAAAGCATGGCCTTTTTGGGGTCGCGCTTCAATCCGCCTCGAATTCACAATCCGGGCACCCGATTAACAAATCATGGCGACAGGCACCAGTTTTCCGGTCTTGAATTTCGGTGTTGGCCCTGCGCGGCGCCGAAGATATCGCAGATTCGACCCTTGAGCTCGGCTTCGACCGCTAAGGCTCGGGGCCAATATCAACCCTCGGCTGGCGCGGCGGACCGCTGCACCAGCGTGTCGCTATATCCACCGGCCGCTATCGTGCTGCACAGTTCGTTCCATTCGCAGCCGCCGCAGGCCTTGCGTACAAGGCCAGCCGAAAACGCCTGCCGCATCCGGGCCAAGGTCCCCGTGTCGAGATCGAGGTGGGTGCCGATCCGGATTGGCCGCGCCAGTAATTCCTCTACATCCAGCCCGGCGAGCCGGTCCCGCTCGACGACGCTCTCGTTGAGGCAGTGAGGTTCCGGCTCGTCGAGCAATGGAGCGCAGACATCGTCGGGGCCGGAAACGAGGAGGATGTCCTCGCCCCGGCCCAGGCGCTCCGCGACGCGATCATAATTGGCGGTGAAGGCGGGGCTGTATCCCTTGCCCACATAGGTGAGCAGGCAAAGGAGATGATGGGCGCGCAGCTTGATCGTCACGGATTGGCCGGCTTGGCCTTGCCGCCGGGAAGGGCCATGAGGGTCGCGGCACCCAGCGCTGACTTGAGCAAGCCGCCGACGATGAACGGCAGGAAGCCGAAGGTAACGGCCTGTTCGGCTCCAATCATGACGGCAAGCCATGCTGTGCCCAGCACAAGGCAGGCAAGGTTGCCAAGCAGCATGGCGACAAAGGCAAGCATCACCCTTTTGCCGTTCCAGCCGCGTTCTGCTAGCCAGCCGACCAAGGCGCCGACAAGCGGGAAGGCGAAGAGATAGCCACCCGTCGGCCCGACGAAATGCGCGGCACCCGCTGCCCCTCCGGACAGAACCGGAAAGCCGACCGCACCCTCGACCAGCCAGGCGACGATGGTGAGCGCGCCAAGCCGCCAGCCATAGAGCGCGCCGATCAGGGTCACGGCAAAGGTCTGCATGTTTACCGGGACCGGCACCATCGGCACCTCGATATAGGACGCCAGCGCCAGGAACAGGGTGCCAAGCACGACGGCTCCAACCTGCCAGGCAAGAGAACGATCCTGGAGCCGGAGCGGACTGAACGACGGCTTGCCGGGGGAGAACGCGACGTCTGTCATTGGGATTCCTTCGATCGATGAAAATTATAGATAATTTCTCTTTCCGATCTATTATCGAATCCACACTTCCCTGGGGATTGCAAGCCCTCGCTTTGGCGGAGGCCGTCTAACCTACGATGGCGAAGGCTTCGCGCGTTGTTCCGGAAGCCGTCCTGACCGGCTTGCGGCCAATCCATTGGACGTGCCGCCCCAGTGTGACGGCCGCCGATTCGGTGTTTCCCTGCCGCAAGGCGGCGAGGATCGCGCGATGGTCCTGATCGGTGCGCGTCTCCCACTCCGACCGCCATGCCGCGAACAGGAAACGGGCGCTTGCCGCGTGCAGGTCGTCGATGGTGGCGAGCAGGCGCGGCATGCCGCATGGCGCCAGGATCAAGCGGTGGAAGGCGCGGTTGGCTTCCTCCCACGACCTGACATCGCGGGACTTGTCGCCGGCCTTGGTCGCCTCCTCGGCGAGATCGAGAATGGCCGATGTCAGATGCGGCGCGGCGTGGCGCAGCGCCAGCACTTCGAGTGCTGCCCGCATTTCGGCGACTTCCTTGACCTCGCCCAGATCGAAAGACGCCACACGCACGCCGCGCCGCGGCTCGCCGATGGCCAGCCCTTGCGCCTCCAGACGCCGGAAGGCCTCGCGCACGGGAACATGGCTGGTTTGGAATTCCTCGGCGATATGATCCTGCCGAAGCCTGGCCCCCGGCTCGATCGCGCCCGAGATGATGCGGTCCGCCAGAACCTTGCTGATGCGCACCGCGATGGTGTCGTCCGTGCCCTTTGCCATGTTTAATAGATAATTTGCGGCAGGGCAGCTTGTCGAGACGACGGGATCGGGATTCACGGCTGCTTGGCGAAATGATGCTGAAATTCGGGGACGCCCGCCAGCCTTGCGTCCAGCGCCTGCATTGCGACGGTGATGAGATCATGCAGGCGCTTCTTCGGCACGCCGTCACGCGCCTGTACGGAAAGACCATGCATGAGCGTGGCATAGTAGTCGCCGAGCGCCGCGGCATTCGTATCCGGCCTCAGTTCCCCGTCCCGAACAGCCTCGTTCAGCCGCTCCACAATCGATAGGGTGCGTGTCCGGCGATGCTCCGCCAGCCACTCCTGCACGCGATCATTCTCGATCGCGCAATTGGTGGCGGCCGACACCACCATGCAGCCCTGCGGCCGCCCTGGCTGCGTATAGGTTTCGACGGCTTCGCGCAGCATCCGCTCGATGGCCCGCCGCGCGGTCGTCTCGCCAGCGAAGGCACGAGTGGCGAAACCGCCCTCATTGGCCTCGTAGAGCCCGACCGCTTCCCGAAACAGATCCTCCTTCGAGCCAAAGGCCGCGTAGATGCGCGCCGAGGCGATGCCCAGGGCCGAAACCAGATCGGCCATCGATGTGCCTTCGTAACCGCGTGTCCAGAAGGCGTCTCGCGCCTTCTCCAGTGCCTTGTCGCGATCGAACTCCCTCGGTCTTCCCGCCATCGCCATCTCCATTTTTTTGTCGATCGACAAATAATCCGCTTGACTCCGGAATGCAAATTCTAATTCTTTGTTGATCGATAAAGAATAAAAAGGAGACGGGCATGAGTTCACTCGATCAAGGTCTGCCGCTCGGCGCCACGGCAACACAGAAAGGGGTTGGCGCGAAGCGCGGCGCCACGCTGGCATTGCTCGCCTTTGCCCAGCTCATCATCGCGCTCGACCTCAACATCGTTTTCGTGGCCCTGCCGGAGATCGGCTCCAGCCTCGGCTTTTCCGGCCAGACACTACAATGGGTTGTGAGCGCCTACACCGTGTTCACCGGCGGCTTCCTGCTGTTCGGCGGCCGAGCCGCCGACCTTATCGGTCAGCGCCGCATCTTCATCTTCGCACTTTGGCTCTATGCGCTTTCATCCCTGCTTGGCGGCCTCGCCTGGTCGCCCGAAATCATCGTCGCAGCGCGTGCCGTGCAAGGCATCGGTGCCGCGTTCCTATTTCCGGCGACATTGTCGCTGATCAACCGCCTGTTCGCCGAGGGGCCGGAGCGTAACCGGGCGCTCGCGGTCTGGGGCGGTGCCGGGGCAAGCGGCCTGACGCTCGGCTCGCTGGCGGGAGGGTTCCTCACCAGCGCCTTCGGCTGGCCAGCCGTGTTCTACGTCAACGTGGCACTGGCCGGTATCGCCATCGCCGCCGCGTTTGCCATCATCCCGCGCGATCCCAAGCGACACGAGCATCGCAATTTCGACCTGCCCGGCGCATTGGCTGTCACCGCCGGCGCCACGTTGCTGGTCTTCACGCTGGTCCAGGGCCCGGACTATGGCTGGGGTTCGCCAACGATTCTTATCAGCGCCATGCTGGCGGCGCTCTTCCTGATCGTCTTCACGGTGATCGAGGCAAGAAGCACCGACCCGCTGATGCCGTTGCGACTGTTCCAAAACCGCAGCCTCGTCGCCGGCATGACCATCACCTTCCTTTACATGGCGACTTTCGGCGCCCTGCCCTATTTCCTGACCGTGCTGTTGCAGACCGTACATGGCTTCACCGCCCTGCAAACGGGCCTGGCGTTCCTGGTGCCGTCGATCGCCATCGCCGCCGGCACGCAGTTCGGTGAACGCCTGGCGACGCGCTTTTCTACACGCTCGACCCTGGTCGGCGGCATGATAGTCGGCGCAGCCGGCACGGCGCTGATGGTCCTTGGAGCATCAGCCGACAGCTTCTATGCCGCCATCGTTCCCGGCCTGATCGTCTCCGGCGTCGGACAGGGCATCGTCTGGACCGCCATGTGGATCGCCGCGGCTTCGGGTGTCGCGCATGACGAGCAAGGTGTTGCCTCGGGGATGGCCTGCACGACGCTCAACATCGGCAACGCGATCGGCATGGCGACGTTGATCGCGATCGCAAACAGCCATGTCGGCGGGCTGACAGGCGAAGCGCTGAAGACCGCGATTGCCGACGGCATACAGGTCGCCTTCTGGCTGGCGGCGGCGGGCATCTTTGTCAGCCTGCTGGCCGCGTTCGCTTTGCCGGGAAAGGGGAAGTAGCCGGCTACCGGGTGACGCCGCTCAGTTCACCCGGCTGATGCAGAAATCGATGACGTCGATCAGCGCCGATTTCTGCGGCGTCGCTTCCAGCGGCGCCAGCGCGTCGCGGGCGATCTCGCCGAAATGGCGGGCTCGTCCGATCGTGTCAGCGATGGCGCCATGGCGAGTCATCAAGCCGATCGCCTTTTCCAGGCCGGCGTCATCGGTGACATTGTCCTCGATGGCACGCTTCCAGAAAGTGCGCTCGGCCTTCGTGCCCCGCCGATAGGCGAGAATGACCGGCAAGGTCACCTTGCCTTCGCGGAAATCGTCGCCGACATTCTTGCCGAGATCCTTGCTGGTGCCGCCATAGTCCAGCGCGTCGTCGATCAGCTGGAAGGCAAGGCCGAGATTCATGCCGTAGGAGCGCAGCGCCGCACGATCGTTGCGCGTCGCCTGGGCAATGACGGGCCCGACCTCGGCAGCAGCCGAAAAAAGTGCGGCGGTCTTGGCCTTGATGACGGCGAAATGCTCGTCCTCGGTGGTTTCGAGGTTCTTGGCGGCGGCGAGTTGCATGACCTCGCCCTCGGCGATGATCGAGGCAGCACTCGACAGGATATCGAGCGCTTCGAGCGAGCCGACATCGACCATCATGCGGAAAGCCTGGCCGAGCAGGAAGTCGCCGACCAGCACGCTTGCCTGGTTGCCCCAGATCATGCGGGCGGTCTTCTTGCCGCGCCGCATGCCGCTTTCGTCGACGACATCGTCGTGGAGAAGCGTCGCCGTGTGCATGAATTCGACGGAGGTGGCGAGCTTGACGTGGCCTTCGCCGGCATAGCCGAACATCTGCGCGGCGGCCAGCGTCAGCATCGGCCGCAGCCGTTTGCCGCCGGACGAGATCAGATGATTGGCAACCTCCGGGATCATCTCGACGTCGGAGCCGGCCTTGGACAGGATCAATTCATTGACGCGCCCCATATCGGCCGCTGTCAGATCGATCAGATCCTTGATGGAGGCGGGCTCCCGCTTCCCGTTTTCGATGTTGAGAACGACACCCACGACAATCACTCCCGTCTTGGTATAGAGCGTGCGACGGCACCCTTAGTCCCTGCGTGGACTCTAGGGCGGCGGACATGGCCACGGCAAGTGGCGAATTGGCGCGGCGTCGATGACGGAATGTCAACGACCACAGAGGGAACGGGGCTCTGCCTCGGAATCCCCTGCCCGTTTACATCAATAGCGCAAACTGCGAGTTTCATACGATGATAGAACTTGTCCGCACCAACGATGCCGTGATCATCTCCTTTGTGGAATCGCTGATGCGCGACGCTGGCATCGCCTGCTTTGTCGCCGATCAGAATATGAGCATTCTCGAAGGATCGATCGGTCTTTTGCAGAAACGCGTCATGGTCGACGCCGACCAGGCCGACGCGGCACGGCGCATCCTCAGGGATGCCGGCATCGCCAACGAGATCCGCGGAAAATAATGCCCGCCGCGCCCGCCGCCCTTGTTCCGGACACGCCGGCCCATACGGTCGACGCCTTCCATCGCGGCCGGTTCTGGCTCGTCCAGCCCAAGCAGGGCGGCCATCGCGCCGGCATGGATGCGATGATGCTGGCGGCATCCGTGCCATCGACCTTTAGCGGGCGCCTGGCCGATTTTGGCGCCGGAGCCGGAGCTGCCGGACTGGCGGTGCTGTCACGCTGCCCGGCGGCAGAGGCGGTGCTTGTCGAACGCGCGCCGGAAATGGCGGCCTTCGCGGCGGCGACGCTTGCCCATCCCGGCAATGCCCATCTTAGCGATCGCGCATCCGTGCTGGTCGCCAATGTCACCGTATCGGGCCGGGCGCGGGCGGCCGCCGGCCTCGCCGACAACGACTTCGACTTCGTCATCATGAACCCGCCTTTCAATGCCCCCCGGGACCGCGCCACATCGGATCGCCTGCGAAAGGAAGCCCATGTCATGGAGGACGGGCTGTTCGAGAGCTGGATCCGAAGTGCGGCGGCGGTGGTGAGGCCGCGCGGCGGGCTCGCCGTAATCGCCCGGCCCGAACAGCTCGGCGCCATTCTCGATGCGATCGCCGGCCGCTTCGGCGATGCCGAGATGCTCGCCGTCCACCCTCGTCCCGATGCGGCGGCGATCCGAATCGTCGTGCGGGCAGCGCTCGGGGCGCGGGGAAAGCTTGCCATACGCCCGCCCCTAATGCTCCACACGCAGTCAGGCAACGGCCCCGACGAGCGCAGCGAAATGATCGCCAACGGCCTCGCCTCGCTGTTCGGAGATTGAGCTATTCTGCCCGGCGACATTGCCGTTGGCCGGGAAATCCCTACATGCCTGCAACCCACCGACCGGAGACCGCGCCCTCGTGAAACGCCTTATCAACCGCCTGCTGCCGAAATCCTGGCGCTCCACCGTCGTCACCATTCCGGTCATCCGGCTGCACGGCACCATCATGGCAGGCGGTGGCCAGTTTCGGCCGAGCCTGTCGCTGGCTTCCACCGCCGGCCTCATCGAGAAGGCGTTCTCCTACGACGCGCCGGCGGTCGCCATCTCGATCAATTCGCCGGGCGGCTCGCCGGTGCAGTCTCGGCTGATCTTCAAGCGCATCCGTGACCTGGCCACGGAAAAGAACAAAAAGGTACTGGTCTTCGTCGAGGATGTCGCGGCGTCGGGCGGCTACATGATCGCGGTCGCCGGTGACGAGATCTTCGCCGATCCGTCCTCCATCGTCGGGTCGATCGGCGTCGTCTCAGCTTCGTTTGGCTTCCCGGAACTGATGAAGAAGATCGGAATCGAACGACGTGTCCACACTGCCGGCCAGAACAAGGCGGTGCTCGATCCGTTCAAGCCCGAGAAGAAGGAAGATGTCGAGCGGCTGAAGGCGCTGCAGCTCGAGGTGCACGCAACCTTCATCGACCTCGTCAAGGAGCGGCGCGGCACGAAACTGAAGGACGACCCGGACCTGTTCACCGGCCTGTTCTGGACAGGCATCAAGGGCCTCGAACTCGGTCTGGTCGATGCGCTCGGCGACATGCGAACGGTGCTCAAGACCCGTTTCGGGGCGAAAACGCAGCTCAGGCTGATCACGACGCCGCGCGGTTTCCTTAGCCGCTTCGGCCTGTTCGGCTCAAGCAAGGGCTTTTCAGCGCCCGATATTGCCGCGGCTGCCGCCAGCGGCGTGATCGATGCGGCGGAAGAGCGCGCATTGTGGTCTCGCTTCGGGCTTTGAAAACCCGGCAAAACCGTCTAGCATGAGAGCTTGAGTTTCATGCATGTCGTGTTCCCAAAAGCGGGTCGGCATGCATCAACCGACCCGACCGGCCGCCTTCGCCGGCCCAGCGTGGGAGGAGTTTTGGCATGCCGCAGATCATTTTCTTCGCCGTCGTTGGCGTTGCCGCTTATTTCGGCTACCGCACCTTCATTAGGGAAGCCGAGCGCGTGACCGCCAAGGTGCGGCGCACAGAAAAGCAGACGGCCAACGGCGCGATCGGCACTTTGGTCAAGGATCCGAAGACCGGCGAATACCGGCTGGCCAAGGACTGAGCATCATCCCGCAGACGATTGTGGACTCCGACATCGGGTCGCGTAGCTGGCACGCACACGCCAAAATCAATCTTGCGCTGCATGTCACCGGCAGGCGCCCTGACGGCTATCATCTGATCGAAAGCCTGGCGGTGTTCACGCGTTTTGGCGACAGGGTCGAAATCGCGCCCGCCGACAGCGATGAATTTACCGTGTCCGGCCGTTACGCTCCGGCCGTTCCTCTCGACGCCAGCAATCTGGTGCTCAAGGCGCGCGATGCCCTGCGGCAGACAGCCGGGCACGAGAGAACACCGCCGGTCGCTATCCGGCTGGAAAAGAACCTGCCGGTTGCCTCCGGCGTCGGCGGCGGTTCGAGCGACGCGGCGACCGTGCTGCGCGGGCTGGTGGAGACATGGGCGCTGGACATCGACGGCGCAGAGCTGGCGCGGATCGGCCTTTCGCTTGGCGCCGATGTGCCGATGTGCCTGGCGGCAAAGCCGCTGGTAGCGCGCGGCATCGGGGATGAACTGTCGATGGTGCCGGATTTTTCGGCGCTTGGCCTGGTGCTGGTCAATCCAGGCACCCCGGTGTCGACGGCGGATGTCTTTGCAGCGCTTTCCCGGCGCGACAATGAGGCCTTGCCGCCGCTGCCGCGCGGCATCGATTTTCACAGCCTGCGCAACTGGCTGGAGATTACTCGCAACGATCTCGAGCCCGCGGCGCTGGCGATGCAGCCCGCCATCGGCAGGGCGCTTTCCTGGCTGAACAAGGCCGGATCGGGTTTTTCACGGATGTCCGGGTCCGGCGCCACCTGCTTCGGCCTGTTCGAGACCGGCAATGTCGCCAAGCGTGCCGCTGCCGAGATCCGCGGCCGCCAGCCCGACTGGTTCGTCGCGGCGACGCGCACCATCGCATCGGAGGGCGCAGATGGCCAGAATTGACGAGAGCCGCTCCTTCATTCCCGTGCGCATCGCGGTGCTGACCGTTTCGGACACGCGCAGCCTCGCCGACGACAAATCCGGCCAGACGCTGGCCGACCGCATCGCCGAGGCCGGCCATCTGCTGGCGGCCCGCGATATCGTCACCGACGACCGCGAGAAAATCCGCGACACGGTTCTGGCGTGGTCACAGGACAAGAATATCGATGTCGTCATCACCACCGGCGGCACCGGCTTCACAGGCCGTGACGTGACGCCGGACGCGCTGGAGCCGATCTTCGAAAAGCGCATGGATGGCTTTTCGGAAGTGTTCCACCGGATTTCCTACGACAAGATCGGCACCTCGACGATCCAGAGCCGGGCGACCGGCGGCCTCGTCAACGCCACCTTCGTCTTCGTGCTGCCGGGTTCGCCAGGCGCCTGCAAGGACGCGTGGGACGGCATCCTGAAAGCGCAGCTCGACTACCGGCACATGCCATGCAACTTCGTCGAGATCATGCCGCGCCTGGACGAGCATTTGCGGCGCGGCAAATCGGCTCCGTAAAAGCCGAGGCAAAGCGCCGGTTCCACGCCGCGTTCGCCAGGCAAAACAGCACCGGCGCCTTTGAAACCCCATTCCAAACCGGACCTCGGAAAAGTACCTTGTCTGAAGGCGATCATCGCCGTTCACGACAAGGCAGCTACGATGACCGTGCACACCGGTGGATGCCATTGCGGCAACATACGCCTTGAATTTTCAACCGAGCTCGAGCCACCGCAAACCGAAGTTCGCGCTTGCCAATGCTCGTTCTGTATCAGACATGGTTCGCGCGCCGTTGCCGATCCGAATGGCAGACTGGTCATCTCGGTCAAGGACCAGACGCAATTGCAGAGATATCAGTTCGGGCTGAGGACGGCGGACTATCTGATCTGCCGGCAGTGCGGTGTCTACGTCGCCGCAATCGCCAGAGATGACGCCAGGGCGATCGTCATCATCAACGCCCTGGACGACAGGGAGCGGTTCAATCGGGAGCCGGTCCGTGTCGACTTCGATGCCGAAAGCAGGGCGCAGCGCCAAGACAGGCGCCGCACACACTGGATGCCTGTCGAGATGAGCCTCGGATAGACAGCTCTCAGCGGATGACCGGCTCGCCATGAAACCGTCGGCGCGACGGCGGCGACACGCCGAAGCCGACTTCCATCATCAGTCGCGGCGTGCGTGCCGGCACGGTGCCCATATGGAAGCCAAAGGGGTCCTCGACGAAACCGAGACCGGCCTCGCCGGTCAGCGTCACCGGGCTCTGCTCGCCATAGACATCTAGCACCTGTTGCGCGGGATGACCGACCAGAAGCGTGAGCTGATGCTTGAGGCTGCGGCGCTTGTGGCTGCCCCTGACATAGACATGCGGACCGGTGTCGGCGTCGACCGGCTTGAGGTAGAAGAAGAATTTCAGCATGCGCCAATCATCGAGGTCGAAATGATACTTGCCGAGCGAGGCGAGGTTCTTGTCGGCGTCCGAAGCCGCACCGGTTGGAAAACTCCACCAGACGCGCGTCGTGATCAGTTTTGCCTGGCCGCCGAGATAGTGCGCGGCAATATCCAGAAGCAGCGGATCGCGCTGGATGGCAAGCGCCGCCGGGCAGTCGAGGATGCGCTCGAAAAAATGCCCGCTGAGCAGCGAGCGGCCAAGGCGTTTCTCGGCCTCGGCATGTTCCCCCGGCATGAATTCGAGACGGCGGTCGAAATTGCCGAAGCAAGGCGTGCGCCCGGCAAAGTCGGCGATCTCTTCATGGATATCAGGCGGCAGGACCAAGCCTGAGAACAGCCCGTCGGAGCGCAGCGCATCGACGACCGCTCCCCGTTCGACACCGGCAAACATCGTATCCCCGGCATTGGCGACCGATCGGGCGCGCTTTGCGCCGAGCCAATGCATGCGGCGTCCGGGCATGGTGCGCGCCAGCACGAACATCGGCAGCCAGGCAGGGTTCTCACGCAGGTCCGTCAGATAGGTTGGAATACGCACGGCGATGCGCCGCAGCAGGCTGCCGTTGCGCGCAATGGCCTCGAGACTGGGCGCGCCGGATGTGTCGGGGGTTGAAAGCTTCATTGAGTCCTCGGCTATGAGAGCACCACCGATGCCGCATCGGTGCTCGCCACTCGGCATGTCCCAAACCCAATTCCCGCTTGAACGGAAGCTAACCCCGCGTCAGCTTTTGTGCAATGCACAATGACCTGAGCAGCTGCAAAAAATCATGTCGAGGAGCGGCGTTCCTGCTTGGCCGGCGCCATCCAGATCTCGGCGTCGAGCCGCTTCGTCGCGAGGCCACGGGCGATGGCCTCGGCGCTGCCGGCACTCTTGGCCGCAGCCGCCGCCTGACGCTTGCTGATCAGCAAGCCGTCGGCCAAGGCGCGGTTTCCCGAAAAGACCCGGGCCAGGAACGGCGTGCGGCTGGCTCGCGTGCGCGAAAACCGTGCCGCCATGGTCTGCCTTGCCGTATGGGCGACAACCTCATCGATCCAGCCCTCCACCAGCCGCGCGCCCGGTTCCAAGAGCAGCAGCCAATCCCCCTTGGCCTGGCGGATGCCGGCAGCGACGCCGCCCGTCACGTACTGACAGCCGGCATGCTCGGCCACACGATGCGTCTGGTCGGTGGAGCCTATGTCGCAGACGATGACTTCACGCACCACGCCCTCGACCGCTCCGCCAACCAGCGAGGCGAGCGTGCGGGCGAGGCCCTCCTCGTCATTGCGGGTTTCGATGAGAACACTGAGCATCCTCAGCCGAATAGCGGAAAGCGCCGGACAGCGCCAGTTTTTGCATCGCACCATAGAAAGTTCTTGCTTTGTTCTCATCAACCAAATAGGAATAATTTCATGAACAGAGCGATTCGACACCACACGGACAGTCCTTGGGAGCGGGCGAAGATGGAACAGATCGTGCGCGCCGACATTGCAGCTTTCGGAGCAGGAAGAGCCGAGATGGCCAATGCGATGGTCGAGCAGAGTGGCATGCGTGTCCGCCCGGACCGCAACCGCGGCAGGTCAGCGGGCATCAATCCGTCCGGCCGGTTCGAGCCGGTCAGCCGGCACGTGTTCGACGATGGCTGGAATTCGCTGGAGGAACTGCCGCCCTTCAAAACCGAAGTGCAGGTCGAGAAGCCGCGCACAATCATCACCCGCAACGAATCGCCCGACATTTCCTTCGATCGTTCGATCAATCCCTATCGCGGCTGCGAGCACGGCTGCGTCTATTGCTTTGCCCGACCGACGCACGCTTTCATGGGCCTGTCGCCGGGTCTGGATTTCGAATCGAAGTTGTTCGCCAAACCGGATGCGGCGCGCTTGCTTGACAAGGAGCTTTCGAAAGACAGCTATCAGCCGCGCACCATCGCCATCGGCACCAACACCGACCCCTACCAGCCGATCGAGAAGCAATACCGGATCATGCGCGAAATCCTCGAAGTGCTGGAAGCGCGCGGCCATCCAGTCGGCATCGTGACAAAGTCC
Organism: Mesorhizobium sp. M7A.F.Ca.MR.245.00.0.0; assembly: GCF_003997415.1. Classification (NCBI taxonomy): domain Bacteria; kingdom Pseudomonadati; phylum Pseudomonadota; class Alphaproteobacteria; order Hyphomicrobiales; family Phyllobacteriaceae; genus Mesorhizobium; species Mesorhizobium sp. M7A.F.Ca.MR.245.00.0.0. The sequence goes on from NZ_RZTE01000012.1 coordinate 41,869, forward strand.
GCTCTGGTGACGCGCGATATCGATATCCTGTCGCGAATGGCCGAACGCGGGCTGGCCAAGGTGGCGCTGTCGGTGACGACGCTCGACCGTATGCTGGCGCGCACCATGGAGCCGCGCGCGTCGACACCGACCAAGCGGCTGGAAGCGATCCGGCAGCTTTCGGATGCCGGCATCCCGGCCTCGGTCATGGTGGCGCCGATCATTCCGGGCCTGACCGACCCGGAAATGGAACGCATCCTCGATTCGGCACGTGCGGCCGGCGCGCGCGAAGCCGGCTACGTGATCCTGCGCCTGCCATTGGAGGTCAGCCCGATCTTCAAGGATTGGCTGCTGCGTCATTATCCCGACCGCTACCGCCATGTGATGTCGCTGGTCCGGTCGATGCGTGACGGCAAGGACTACGATTCGGAATGGGGCAAACGCATGAAGGGCGCCGGTCCCTATGCCTGGCAGATCGGCCGGCGCTTCGAGATCACAGCCAAGCGGCTCGGCCTCAATGCAGAACGGCGCACGCTGCGGACCGACCAGTTCGTTGCCGCCGGGAAAGACCAGGTGCAGCTGATGCTGCTTTGAGAGAGACAATTCGTCGCGGTGGTTTGATCCGTCGCGGCACCAGAATCCCGTCCGGCCTGCCCCGGCCTGCAGACGGTGCCCTCCCGGTCCGGCGCCCCACCCGACCCGGAGGGACTTGCGGAGAATCAGAGCCGATGCGAACCTCGCCGCAACATGGCTCGCGCGCGTTCTGATTCTCCGCCTCTCTTTGAGATCATCGAGAAGCCCGACTTCTCCTTCGAGACGAAGGCGATGGCGGAGGGCCTGTGGCCGGTTGCCGGGATGGACGAGGCCGGCCGTGGCCCCCTGGCCGGGCCGGTAGTCGCCGCGGCCGTGGTGCTCGATCCCGCCAACATTCCCGACGGCCTCGACGATTCCAAACGCCTCAGCCATCTGCAGCGTGAAGCCTTGTTCCTGCGAATTCTCGGCTCTGCGCAGGCGGTCTCAATGGCCTCCATCAGTGCCGAGGGTATCGACGGCAGCAACATCCTCAAGGCAAGCCTGGAAGCCATGCGCCGCGCCCTGGTAGGGCTGTCGGTCAGACCGAAGCTCGCCCTTGCCGATGGACGCGACGTGCCGCCTGGCCTGCCTTGTGAAGGGCGCGCGCTGATCAAGGGCGACCAGCGTTCGCAGTCGATCGCCGCCGCCTCGATCGTCGCCAAGGTGATGCGCGATCGCATGATGTGCGGCTGCGGCAACCATCACGACCGCTACGGCTTCGAAGTCCATATGGGCTACGCCACGCTTCGCCATCGCACGGCAATCGAGGCGCATGGCCCGGTGGCGCGGCTGCATCGCGTATCGTTTTCGCCGTTCAGGCTGGGTGGCGCTGAAGTGGTTGAGGAAGAGAGCTTCGTCGGAATGGATAGCTGATCTCCCCCCTCGAGGGGGAGATGGCCGGCAGGCCAGAGGGGGTCGCCGCGCGTGAAGCGCCGACCTTATCTTTGCTGCAAAATGACGTCGCGCCCGGTCGAGCCGACCCCCTCTGTCGCCTTTGGCGACATCTCCCCCTCGAGGGGGAGATTATCCCCGCCCACAACAAAAAAGCCGCCAGGTTGCCCGGGCGGCTTTCGATGATTGGCTAGCGGGACCCTCTAATTCAGCTTCGACTTCACGTCCGCAAGCGATGCCTTGAACAGATCGGCACCGGCCTTGGCGTCGATCTTGCCGGCAAGCAGCGCGCGCGCTGCCTCTACGGCGATGTCGACGGCGCTGGCGCGGACTTCGCTGATGGCGTCACGCTCGGCCTGGCCGATCTTCTGCTCGGCAAGCGCGGTGCGCCTGACAACATAGTCCTCGGTCTTCTTGTGCGCTTCGGCGGCAAGCAAGTCGGCTTCGCGCTTGGCGGCGGCGACGATGTCGGCGGCCTCCTGCTCGGCTTCCTTGCGCTTGCGCTGATACTGGCCAAGCAGTTGCTGGGCTTCCTCGCGCAGCCGGCGCGCTTCGTCGAGTTCGTTGCTGATCCTTTCGGCGCGGGCGTCGAGCGCCTTGGCGATCAGGCGAGGCACCTTGATGTAGACGGCAATGCCCAGGAAGATGACCAGGGCAACCGTGGCCCAGAGCGTCGCGAGAGATGTGGCGTCCATGATGCGCTCCTCACCGGGCCACGGATTTGACCGCGGCCGCGATCTCTGCCTTGCTGGCCTTGCCGCCAACCAGGGCTTCGACAATCGCCGAAGCGGTGTCCTCGGCGATGCTGCCGACTTCCTTCATGGCATTGGCCTTGATGGAAGAAATGCGGGCCTCGGCTTCGCCAAGCTTGGCGTCGAGCGCGGCCTCGACCTTCTTGCGAGCGGTGTCGGCCTCGGCCTTGGCCGCGTCGTTGGCCTGCTGGCCGATCGCGTTGGCCTTGGTCTTGGCTTCCGCCAGTTCCTGCTCGTAGGCAGCAACGGCAGCGTCGGCCTCGCCCTTCAACTTGGCCGCCTGATCGAGATCCTGCGTGATGCGATCGTTGCGGACATCGATGATGCCGCCGACGCGCGGCATCACAACCCGCTTCAGGAAGAGATAGAACAGCCCGAAGGTGATCGCCAGCCACAGAAGCTGCGACGGGAACGTCGCCGGATCGAATGGCGGAAACGTGCCATGCGCTTCAGCAGGCACACCGGTGCTGGAATGCGTGTCGCCTTCCGTAGCAGCGTGGCTGGTATCGGCTGATGGCGCGGACTCTTGCGCAAAGGCAGATGTCACGAACATGGACTATCCCCGAAATTCAGGCCCGCCGCTCGCGCGGCCGGCCTGTCCAATCTTCCCGAGTGCTCAGCCGAACAGGGCCAGAAGCGCGATGAGAAGCGAGAAGATGCCCAGAGCTTCGGTCACGGCGAAACCGAAGATTAGGCGGCCGAACTGGCCATCGGCAGCCGACGGGTTGCGCAGTGCGCCCGCGAGGTAGCTGCCGAAGATGTTGCCGAGGCCAATGCCCGCACCACCCATGCCCAGGCAAGCGATGCCGGCGCCGATGTACTTTGCTGCTTCTGCGTCCATTTGTTCAACTCCTTTGGATCTAAAATTCCGTTGCGATTCCATCCGGCGCCAATGTTGGAAATTCTTGGGCCGGAAACTTTTGGACCTAGTGCCCGGGGTGCAGGGCGTCGTTGAGATACATGCAGGTCAACACGGCAAAGACGTAGGCCTGCAGGAAGGCGACCAGCAGTTCCAGTGCCGTCAGCGCCACCGCCATCGCCAGAGGCAGGATCGAGCCGGCGACGCCGACCGCGCCGAGCGCGCTCAGGCTGACCACGAAGCCGGAAAACACTTTCAGCGTGATGTGGCCGGCGAGCATGTTGGCGAACAGACGAACCGAGAGGCTGACCGGGCGCGACACGAAGGAGATCACTTCGATCAGCACCACCAGTGGCAGCAGGAAGACCGGCACGCCATGCGGCACGAACAGTTTCAGGAAGCCAAAACCATGCTTCATGAAGCCGTAGACGACCACGGTTGCGATCACCAGCACGGCAAGGCCGAAGGTGACGATGATGTGGCTGGTGACGGTGAAGAAATACGGGAACAGGCCAAGCAGATTGGCGACGAGCACGAACATGAACAGCGAGAACACGAGAGGGAAGAACTTCATGCCTTGCGTGCCGGCGGCATCGCGCAACATGTTGCCGACGAACTCGTAGGCCATCTCGGAGACCGACTGGAGCCGCCCGGGAACCAGGCTGCGGCTCGACGTCGTGAGAAACAGGAATCCAGCCGCGACGATAACGGTTGCGACCATGAACAGTGCCGAATTGGTGAAGGACAGGTCATAGCCGCCGATGTCGATCGGAATCAGCTTGTTGATATGGAACTGGTGGATCGGATCGACCTTGTCAGCTGCCACGTTCAAACCCCGTCAATGCCGCGTACGGCCTCGTTACCATTACCGCACATGGTGCGCGGTCATTTCTTGTCGTCTTGGCCACGGCGCGATTTATCGCCCTGTCCAAATTCTGCCACAACGCCGGCGGAACGCATCACATTGAGCACTCCGGCGCCAAAACCAAGCAGCAGAAACACGATCAGACCCCATGGCGATGTCCCCGCCAGACGGTCGATGATCCAGCCGATGCCGGCACCCACCACCACCCCGGCGATAAATTCGCTGGAGAGTTTGAGCGCCTGACCGTAACCGGCCACACTGCCCGCTTTCGCGTCGTCTTTCCCCTCGAGCCGGCCCGGCCGCCTTGTCGCAAGCGAAGCTTCAAGGTCACGGCGGCGGCGCTCAAGATCGTCGTCGCGGATGTCGGGCTCATGCTGATTGCCGCGGCCGGTTTTTCCGGTTCCGTCTGGCCCATTCTTGTCGGCCATCGCAACCCCCCTGCCCGGTCAGACCGTCACCGTCCGTCCGCTTCTAAAGTCGCCGGCAACATAGTTAGAGGGTTTGCGCCCGTCAAGCCACGGGCGGAAGTTCATTGCCATGTATTTTAGGCAATAAAATCAATGAATTAGAAAGGTGCGACATCGTGCCCGCCATGATGACGAGGATGCATGGCGCGAATCCCCCGCGCAATGGCCCTTTGATCGGCTGCGCGCCACATCAAAGATCAGCGGCTGCTCCGCACTCAGCTCCAGCCGCCGCCATAGGTCCGATAGAAGATATGCAGGCCGATCTTGGTCATCTTCTGCATCGTGCGCGCCCAGCCGGGATGGACATATTGCGCATAGTAGTGGGTCGACGATCCGACCTCCGGGATAAAGATCTTGCCGGCAGTGACGGCCATGGCGATCTCCTGGGCGGTCTTGTAGGCGGCTGGGCTATCGATGCGCTTCTTCCTGCCGTCGCAGGCGAAGGAGAACTGGCAACGGTTGAACCAGCTGTCGTTCTGGTAGACGACGCCGCAGATCGAATTCGGATAGGTCGGATTGCGCACGCGGTTGAGGATGACCTGGGCGACGGCGGCCTGGCCGCGCACGGATTCGCTCCTCGCCTCGAAATAGATGCCGTTGGCAAGGCATGCCTGCTCCTTCTGGGAGAAGACACTGGCGGGCAGCGGGTTCTGGATCCACGAATGATCGCCCTTGGCCATCGGCGGAATGAAGCGGCCCTCATTGGGCTGCTCGTCCTGAAGCAGGGCTTCGAAGGGCGATGCCTTGGCATAGTCAGGCTCGGACTGCGCGTAGGCGGTGGCCAGCACGTCCGGATGGTCGTTGTTGACCAGCGCTGCCAGCATGGCCGGCACGCCGGGATCCGGCTTCTTGTCCTCGCGCGCATGGAATGCCGCGGCGATCTGGATTTCCTTGCCTTTGATCTGCGGCTTGGCGAAAGCCATTTTCAGGCCGCTGTCCATGCTGGGCCGCAGCAAGGAGGAGGTGCGCTCGAAGATCGAGCCGGCGTTGAAGTTCTTCGGCGGTGCGACGGGAGACATTTGGACGATGCGCCCTTTCTTCTCGGCGCGCACGACGCGGTCCTCATCGGGCGTGCCGCTGACCTTGCCGCCCTTTCCGCGAAACGACACGTTGCCGACACCGGCCAGGTGGACACCCGATCCGGAGATGGAGCCGGTGACATCAGAATCGACAAAGGGCATCTCGGCAGCATGGGTCGAGCCGGCGACGGATTTCTCGACATAGGAATTCCAGCGGGTGTTCGCTTCGAGGCCGGAGACAAGGCTCGTCATGTCCTGATAGGCGACGATGGTCGGAAAGCCGATCCAGATGCCGAGACCGATGACGAACGGGGGCAGAAAGCCACGTCTTCTCTCACCGGCGGCGGCAACCAGCCGCTTCAACACACGTCGATGCACGGAACACTCTCCAGGAACGCGACAGACCCCACTGGAGAGCAAAATGATGCATTAACCTTGATGGGACGTTAACGGCTTCGATCGGACTGTTCTCAGCCGGCTTCAGGTCGTGGTTCCGAAGTCGGGCGGTTTTGCGGCCGAACTCAGGCCGGACGCAGGAAGATCGGCCGGGCGATCAGCGCGCAGATGGCGGCCGCCAGCCAGACGCCGGACCAAGACCAAAGGTGCAAGAGCCCCGGAATGGCCACCGGCACCAGGAAGAAGCCTACGAAAACAAAGGTGTTGGCAAGGCTGAGCGCGGTCCCGACATGGCTGGCCCCGGCAAGGGTGGCAAGCTCGGTGTAGGCGACACCGTGCCAGGCGGAGACCGAGATGCCTGCGACAATAAGCACGACTGGAAGGACAGCCAACCAGATGAGCTGGCCGCCCGGAACGGTTGGGCCGAACAGGACCAGCAGCCAAAGCATGGCGAAGGCAAGGGCGCTGAACGCGCTGCACAAGCGAAGAAATTGGCGGCGGTTGCCGTGACGGTCGGTGAAGCGGCCGCTCCAGATGCGCATGACCATGGCGCCGATCTGAACGGCGGCGAGGCTCGCGCTGATTGCCGCCGTTCCCAACCCAACGAAGTCGTGCAGGAACACGGAGGCGAAGGTGAGCACGGCCACCTGCGGAAAGCAGAGCAGGCCGATGGCGGTCGCGATACGCCAGACATCGCGATTGCGCAGCGGCGCCGGTCCGACCGCAGCCGAAGCGAGATGGCCCTCGCCCGCCGTCGGCGGCTCGTGCAGCCAGCGCCAGGCGAACAGGGCAGACAGAGCGGATGCGCCCGCCAGCACCCCGAACACCGCGCCAAAGCCGAAAGCCAGCGCAAGCGAGGGCAGCACGAGCGCGCCAAGGCCACCGCCAAGCGGCACCGCCGTCTGCCTGATGCTCATGGCAAAGCCGCGCTCGTTTTCCCGAAACCAGCTCATGATGGCGCGGCCGCTCGAACCGTTGACGCTGCCGCCGAGCAGTCCGGTGATGAGCAGGCTCGCGGAGAGCATCGTGACGCCGGGAATACCGGCCTTTGTCGGCACAACCAGCATCGCCATGGCCAGGAGCCACGCCGCCGTCGCGCCGAGCCCGATCAGGAGCACGCGGCGATCGCCCCAGCGATCGGTGAGCAGGCCCCAGGGCAGTTCGCTGAGCGCGACCCCCAGCCCGAGAAGGCCGAGCGCCAGGCCGAGCTCGGCATTGCCCAAATGATAGCCCTGGCGAAGAACGACCGCCGTCGCCGGGATGCCGGAGAACGTAGCCGAGAAGGCGGCATTGGCGGCAACGCCGATGCCCAGAACCTTCCAGCGATGGCCCGGCTTGAAAACCCTCCCGGCGGAACCGGTATCTTCCAGGAGCTTCGGCGACTGCCGATCGGTGCAATTGACGATGGCGGACATGATTTCATTTCCCGTGCTGGCCAGTGGTCCGGCCTTGACGATCTGTCCCTACCGCCATAATTTCATCCTGAAAATCAGGAAGTTTTGAACTTACAATCCTGAAAATCGGGACTTCAGACATGCGACGCGTAACTTTCGACCTCGACGTCCTGCGCAGTTTCGTCACCGGTATGGAGCTGGGCAGCTTTGCCAAGGCCGCTGACCGGCTTGGCCGGTCGACGTCGGCGGTCAGCGCGCAATTGAAGAAACTGGAAGAACAGGCGGCGACGCCGATCTTCCGCAAATCAGGACGCGGCCTCGCTTTGACCGAGGCCGGCGAGACCATGCTCGGCTATGCGCGCCGGCTGATCGAATTGAATGACGAGGCGGCATCCGCCATCCATGATGTCGAGCTGGAAGGCTGGGTACGGCTCGGCTTGCAGGAAGATTTCGGCGAGGCGGTGCTGCCGGGCGTGCTCGGCCGATTTGCCCGGGCGCACCCCAAGGTGAAGATCGAAGCCAGGATCGCACGCAGCCACGACCTTGCCGAAAGGGTCATGTCAGGCAGCCTCGACATCGCGCTCGCCTGGCACTGCGGCGAAACGCTGCCCTACAGCCAGCATGTCGCCGATGTGCCGATGCGCTGGATCGGGCCGGCAAAGCGCATCGAGACCAGCCTGCGCGACGGTGAGCCGCTGCCGCTGGTGGCGCTCGAAGCGCCATGCCTTCTGCGCACGGTGGCAACCGAAACGCTCGACCGCGCCGGGCTGTCGTGGCGGATGGCCTTTTCCAGCCCGAGCCTTGGCGGCATCTGGGCAGCCGTGGCGGCGGGGCTGGGGCTGACGATCCGCACCGACATCGGCCTGCCGGCCAGCGTCAGCGCAATGACGCCGGAGATCGCCGGGCTGCCGGCATTGCCCAAAATGGCGTTGGTGCTGCACCAGAAGGATGCTGAACTGGATCCGGTGGCAGCGCGGCTAGCCGACATATTGTTGCAGGCGGCGTTGCAGGCGCTGCCACGGGACGAGCGGTTGAAGGAGGTCGCTTAGACAGCCGGAAAGGTATCCAGTGTCGCGTTCCGTCCCCTCTGTCCTGCGGACATCTCCCCCGCAAAGGGGGGAGATTGGATGTCGCGAGTGCTCTCGCGAATCTTCAACGTTGCAAGAAAGGCGCCGTCAGAACGAACTGCTGATCTCCCTCCTTGCGGGGGAGATGGCCGGCAGGCCAGAGGGGGGTGCTGTCCCGCCAATTTTGCGGAGAATTCGCGCGAGCAAAGGGGCTCATTCCAGCCCGACCGCTTATTTGCGCTTGTTCGACCTGCCGGCGAACGGATTGTCCGACGTGCGCAGCGCGATGCGGATCGGCACGCCGGGCATGTCGAAGGCTTCGCGCAGGCTGTTGGAGAGATAGCGGACATAGGATTGCGGCATCGCATCGGGCCGCGAGCACTGGACAACGAAACCCGGCGGCCGGGTCTTGGCCTGGGTGACGTATTTGACCTTCAGCCGGCGTCCGGCCACGGCAGGCGGCGGGTGGTGTGCCAGGATGCCTTCCAGCCAGCGGTTGAGCTTGCCGGTCGAGACGCGGCTGTTCCACACCTTGTGCGTCTTGATGACGGCATCCATCAGCTTGTCGAGGCCGCGCCCGGTCTCGCCGGAGACAGGTACGGCCTGGAGGCCGCGCGCCTGGGGAAGAAGCCGTTCCGTCTTCTCTCGCAGTTCGGCCAGAAGTTCCTGGGGATGGTCGATCAGATCCCATTTGTTGAAGGCGATCACCGGCGCCCGGCCTTCCCTGATGATCAGGTCGGCGATCTGCAGATCCTGCTTCTCGAAGGGGATGGTGGCGTCGAGCACGATGATGACGATCTCGGCAAACCGGATGGCGCGCAGGCCGTCCTGCACCGACATCACTTCCAGCTTTTCATGAATCCTGGCCTTGCGGCGCATGCCGGCTGTGTCGAACAATTTCAGGCGGCGACCATGCCAATCCCAGTCGACCGAGATCGAATCACGGGTAATGCCGGCTTCCGGTCCGGTGAGCAGCCGCTCTTCGCCGATCAGCGCGTTGATCAGCGTCGACTTGCCGGCATTGGGACGGCCGACGACGGCAATGCGCATCGGCTTGGTGTCGTCATAGGTATGCTCGGCATCCGGATCGGCGATATCCTCGCCGATCAGAACTTCGCCGGCAGCGACTTCCAAGTCTTCGCCATCTTCATTTTCGTCGAAAGCTCGCGCTTCGCCGAGCGCTCCGATCACGGCGTCGCGCAGGTCAGGCAAGCCCTGGCCATGCTCGGCCGAAACCGGGATCGGCTCGCCAAGTCCGAGTTCCCAGGCTTCCAGCATGCCGCCCTGGGCGCCCTTGGCCTCGGCCTTGTTGGCGACCAGCACGACCGGCTTGCCGGACTTGCGCACGATCTCGGCGAAGGTCCTGTCGTCGGGCAACAGGCCGGACTTGGCGTCGATGGTGAAGAAGATCAGGTCGGCCTCGCGGATGGCGATCTCGGTCTGCGCACGCATGCGGCCGGGCAAGGTCGAGGCGCCCGCGTCCTCGAAGCCGGCGGTGTCGATGACGTCGAAATGCAGGTCGTAAAGCTTGGCGGCATGGACGCGACGGTCGCGGGTGACGCCCGGCGTGTCGTCGACGAGCGCCAGCTTCCTTCCCACCAGCCGATTGAAAAGAGTCGATTTCCCGACGTTAGGTCTGCCGATGATGGCGACTTTGAAGGTCACGACGCACTGCCCGACCCGCGGATCAGCTCGGACATCAATGTTGCGCGCTCGCGGGTGTTGCGCGGCGCGCCGTCATCGGCGGCGATCTGGTCGAACAGTTTCAGCGCATCCTGCGTCTTGCCTTCCTTCCAGGCGGAAAGGCCGAGTGCCTCGCGCGCCGTGTGGCGTAGCGTGTTGGTGTCGGATGTCAGCGCCTCGACACGGCTGGAGACATCGGCAAAGGAACCATGGTCGACGAGCAGCAGTGCTGCCCGCAGCCGCGCCATGTCGCGAATTCCCTGGGGAATGGCCGTATCCGCGGCGACTTCGTCGAAATCCTTGACGGCGGCGGGGACATCGCCCTTGTTCGCTTTGACGGTCGCGCCGCGCATGCGGGCGAGCAGCGGATAGGCGCCGTAGCCATCCTTCTCCAACTGATCGAGCGCAGTCAGCGCCTCATCGTTCTTGCCGTCATTGGCGAGCTTCAGCGCCTGCGAGAACGCATCGCCCGAGCGGTTGGCGCGCGTCTCGTCCCAATAGCGATAGCCGACGAAGGCGGCAGTGCCGAGCACCACGAGGACCGCAACGACAATCAAGGCCGGGCCAAAACGGTCCCACAGCGCCTGTGCCTGCTCGCGACGGATCTCGTCGTTGACTTCACGGATAAAACTGTCGTCGGACATCAAATCAAACCATTCCTGCCCCGTCGGGCCTTTGTCAGCCCGCGTTTTAGCGAAATTTTGCCGGCATGGAAGGGGTTCAACCGGAAAATCGCCTATTGTCCGGGGCAAACGGATGTTTGCCCCGGACAGGCAGCCGAAAAGGCCAATCGCACCCACGCCACATTTAGGCGATAGCCGGCTTGCAGACATTCCCCGAGTGAAGATCAGATTGCCTATGCTTCGTCCGTTCCGCGTTGTTGCGTTTTCGCTTGCGGCACTCGCCGCTGCCGGTGGGGCTTTGGCCGATCCACCGGCGCCGGCAAAGCCGAAACAGGTCGTCATCATCTCGTTCGACAGTGCCCGCGACATTTCGCAGTGGAAACGCAGCCGGGCACTGGCTGAGCGCACCGGCGCGCACTTTACCTATTTTCTCTCCTGCGTCTTCCTGCTGTCAACGGAGACACGCAAGGAATACACCGCACCGGGCAAAGGCGCCGGCAAATCCAACATCGGCTTTGCCGCCTCGAAGCAGGAAGTCACCGAGCGGCTCGAACAGATCGGCCTTGCCGCGCATGAAGGCCACGATATCGCCAGCCATGGCTGTGGCCATTTCGACGGCAAGGACTGGAGCAAGGCCGACTGGCTGAAAGAGTTCAGTTCGTTCGAGCACATTCTCGAGAACGCCTATGCGATCAACGGCATTGCACCCGAACCACAGGGCTGGCGCGATTTCGCGCGGCATGCGGTGGTCGGCTTTCGCGCGCCGTATCTGTCGACCGGCAAGGCGCTCTATGAAGCGCTGCCGGCGGCCGGATATCAATTCGATGCCAGCGGCGTCTCGCAAGGCCCTGCCCGACCGACGGCCAGCAACGGCATCGTGCACTTTTCGCTGCCGCAGATTCCGGAAGGACCGAAGTCGCGGCCGGTGATCGCCATGGACTACAATCTCTATGTCAGGCATTCCGGCGGCTTCGAGCGGCCAAGCCAGGCGGACGAGTTCGCCAACCGGACCTATGCTGCCTTTCGCGCCGCCTTCGACAAGCAGTATGCCGGCAAGCGCATTCCGCTTGAGCTCGGCTTCCACTTCGCGCTGATGAATGACGGCGCCTACTGGAACGCGCTGGAGCGCTTTGCCGGCGACGTCTGCGTCAAAGCCGATGTCGAATGCATCAGTTTTCGCGATTATGTTTCGCGACAGGACGCTGGCCAAAGGCAGGTCTCGGTCGGCGGCTGAGCCGCCGACCCGGTTCGACTTCCAAAACCTTAGGCTGGGTCCTCGGCGCTCTGTCTTGCCAGATAGCGCTGGTCGATTTCAGGCAACGGCTCGCCTTGCAGCGTCGCTTCGAAGGCACGCAGGCGCTTGTGGACCGATTGCAGCTCGACGATGGTCGACCAGGACGTGAGCAGAAACTGCAGCGACCCCGTCACCTTGCCGAATGCGTTCGAAATCTGGTTCAGCGCGCCGAACGTTATCTTGTGCGCCACCAGTGAGGGACCAAGGATCAGCAGCGAGAAAATGTTGTCGGCCTGCAGGTAGGTGTAACGGACGACGTTGAAATAGATGTAGTGGAAATACAGCCTGAAATAATTGTGACGAACATTCTCGAACAGCTCGGCGGTGGTGGCCGGCTGGGCGCGGTCCGCATGATCCTCGCCGTAGACGAGTTCCTTGCGGTAGGCGGCTTCGACACGCTGGTTGCGGAACTGCAGCCCTGGAAGTTTCAGACCGGCAACCATGACCGAGATCGTCCCGAACAGACACCAGGCAAGGGCCGCGACAACCAATGGCTGCGGGATCGCGCCGATAATCGGCAACTCAGTGATATGGGCCTGCAACTGGATCATGACCGGCAGGAATGCGATCAATGTCATGATCGACTGGACGAAGCTGGAGCCGAGGTCTTCCATGATCTGCGAGAACCGCATCGTGTCTTCCTGGATACGCTGCGAGGCACCCTCGATATGGCGTAGCCTGCTCCAATTCTCGACGAAATAATTGTTCATCGCCGTGCGCCAGCGGAAAATCCAGTGGCTGACGATGAAGGCATTGACCACCTGCACATTCATGCCGACCAGCGCGAGCCACGAAAAATCCGCCAATCCGATATAAAATTCGCTGTTGGTCGACTTTCCAGTCCCCGACATCAGTCCCTGCACATAGTCGAAGAATGGTCCGTACCAGGCGTTGACGGCGACACTGACCTGCACATTGAAATAGATGAAGAACAGGATGACCGCGGTCATCAGGATCGACCAGCGCTGCCACGGATGCGGCGAATACCAGCTCCAGAATGCGTAGAAGACGGCCACGCAGAACACGAAATAGAGATAAAACCATAGAAACGGCGGCGACATGAGGATCGCGATGCCGATGATGGGCGGCGCGCCGGCCGCAGCCGGCGGCAATCCCAAAACCGCGCCCAATTGTTCACCACCGAAAAACCAGAACAGGATCGCCGCAAGGCTCCAGACGGCGGCCGAAGAGAAGAAGAGCTTCGGCTGCGGGAAAAAGGATACGAACACTGTGGCGAATTCCTCGATCTAGGCGCAAATCAGCTGACGGCAGCGGGCATAAAGTCACACATTAGTGGGAAAGAAAATGCCTGTGCCCGATGCCCGGCACAGCAAGCTCACAATCATGGCGATTTTGGCGCAGCCGACCATGTGATGGCGCCGGAGACGACCAGCACGATTGCGGCTGTGATCGAGGCGAGGAAGAAATCGCCGGACATTTGCGCCAGAAACCCGGCGGCGACCGGCCCGATGATCTGGCCAAGGCCGAACGCAGCCGTCATCAGGGCGAATATCCGGCGCGGCGCGCTTGGCGCCTGCTGCCGGGCGGCCTGCAGGCCAAAGGCGGTGATGGCAATGAAGGTGCCGCCGAGCAGCACGCCGGCAAGCAGCGGCCCGGTGGCGCCGCCGATGGCGACGCTGGCGGTGACGCCGGCAACTTCGATGAAGCACGCCAGCGCATAGGCGGCATAGAGGCCGGTCCGCGCCGCGATCTTCTGCCAGAACCAGACCGAGGGAAAGCCCGCAAGACCGGCGACCATCCACACCATGGCCTCGAAGATGCGGCTGCCGCCGCCTTGCCGGACGATGGCGACCAGGAATGTCGCCGTCACCACATAGCCAAAGCCGAACAGGCCGTAGGCGATGATGACCTTGACCAACGACCGGTCCATCCGCAGTGCCGGCTCGCGGGGGACTTCGCCGTTGCCGAGCGGACCCTCATTGACCAACAGAGCGACGAGGACGAAACCGCAGGCCGAAATCGCCGCCGACCACAGCCAACCTGCCGCCCAGCCCGAATGCTCGGCGACCAGCACCGCCATCATCGCCGCCGATGCCGCTATGCCGAGCCCGACGCCGCCGAAATGCCAGGCCTGCAGGTCGTTGCGACCGGCAGCCGCGATATGGCTGAAAACGACGCTGGCCATGAACACCATGACGAAGGCGCTGGCCAGACCGGCCAGAAAGCGGATGGCGAGAAAGGCCGCCATCGCTTCGGTCAGCCCCATCAGCGCGGCAAGGACCGCACTGGCGCCAAGCCCCGCCAGCATCAGCAGGCGCTCGCGCCCATGCGCCCAGCCGCCCGCCGCTGCCAACGCGCCGACGAGGTAGCCGAGATAGTTGGCCGAGGCGATCCAGCCGGCATCGGCCGGCGACAGATGCAGTTCCTGCATCATGCCGGGCAGGATCGGCGTGTAGACGAAACGGCCGATGCCCATGGCGACAGCCATGGCCATCATGCCGGCGAGGGCGAAACGCAGCGCTGTCGAGGTGGCCGATGTCATTGCACTGCACAATAAGTGCAGGGGTCGCTGAAACAATCGCCATCTGTTGGGCCAGTGCGTGCGCGGGACGCGGTGCTCGCCTCGACTTTCCCCAAGCCGAACGCTTGGCGCCTGCTCAGCAGCGGCAACCGGCGCGTAGCGGAGCCGTCTCGTGCACTGTCCGCCGTGCCGTCAGCCTGAACGGCACATCGCCCAGTTCGCGCTCCGACATGGTGTTCAGCACCGGATGCGAAAGCGGATCGATCAGCCATCTCTGCGCCTCGCCGTCCGGGCGCGGCTCATACGGCCTGCTCGCAGTGAAAAAGACCTTCAGCGACGACGACAAAATCCCTAACATTTCCGGCTCCACAGGTCTGTCTCTCCCGACAAAATCTGCCGTTTCGATATGCCTTTCAATTGAGATTTCAGTCGGATCAGTTTAGAAAAACTCAATGGCCATGCTCAACCGCGTCCATCTCAACGGCCTCCGCGCCGTCGAAACCGTTGCCCGTCTCGGATCGCTGGCGGCGGCGGCCGGTGAGCTCAACGTTTCCGTCAGCGCCGTCAGCCAGCAGATCAGCCGTACCGAAAAACAGCTCGGCCAGGCGCTGTTCGAGCGAACGGCGAGCGGTCTGGTGCTGACCGAATTCGGCGCCGTCTTCGCGGCCCGCCTCGGTGCTGGATTTCGTGAGCTTTCCCAGGCCGTGGCCCTGGCCGACGAGGCGACGCAATGCACATTGGTGGTTTCGGTGGCGCCGGCCTTTGCCTCGAAGTGGCTGTTGCCCAGACTATCTCGCCACTTCGACCGGCATCCCAACGTGCTGCTGCGCATCGACGCTTCGGTGCGGCTGGCCAATCTCGATCACTCGGACATCGACATCGCCATCCGGCTTGGCGACGGCAAATGGCCTGGCGGGCGGGCGGAACTGCTCTTGGCGCAGGAAGTCTTCCCGGTCTGCGCGCCGGCGATCGCCCAAAAACTGAAGTCGATCGAGGACCTGGCCCAGACCTGCGCGATCACCGACGAGCGGGCGATGATCAACTGGGAAAGCTGGTTCGAGACGGCCGGTGTTCCACCTGTCACCTTCCTGAAAGGTGCGCGTTTCACCGACCCGATGCTGTGCCTGGAATCGGCGATTGCCGGTCATGGCGTGATGCTGGGCTGGCAACTGCTCGCCGCCGACGCGCTGGCCGACGGGCGGCTGGTGGCGCCTTTCGGAATCCGCGCCCAGAGCGGGCTCGGCTATTGGCTGGTGACCTCCAGCACCAAGGCCGAAAGCCGCAAGGTCCGGGACTTCAAGGCCTGGATCAGGGAAGAGATCGAGGCAACGATGGCGCGGTTTGGGTCCGCGGACGCAAAGCCCGCTGGCGCGATCGCGGTGGAAAGGACGGAGGCACCGAGCTATGTAGGGTCGGACATCAAACTACGACAGGCAGGATCATGACCACACATTCGCGCGGCGTTTCCGCATCGATCGACCCGGTGAAGCTCGACAGGCTGGCGGAAGTCGCCATCAAGGTCGGACTGGAATTGCAGCCGGGGCAGGATCTGGTGCTGACGTCGTCCATCGCGGCACTGCCGCTGACCAGGCGGATCGTCGAACATGCCTACAAGGCCGGCGCCGGGCTGGTGACGCCGATCTTCAACGATGACGAGATGACGCTGGCCCGCTACCGCTTCGGCGCCGATGCGAGCTTCGACCGCGCCGCCGGCTGGCTTTATGAAGGCATGGCGAATGCCTTTGCCAACAATGCGGCCAGGCTTGCCGTACGCGGCGAGGATCCGTCGCTGCTCTCCGCACAGGATCCGGCGAAAGTGGCGCGCGCCAACAAGGCGAATTCGATGGCCTACCAGCCGGCGCTGGAAAAGATCACCGGCTTCGACATCAACTGGAACATCGTCGCCTATCCGGACCTCGCCTGGGCCAAACAGGTCTTCCCCGGCGATGCCGACGATGTTGCGGTCGTGAAGCTCGCCGATGCCATCTTCGCCGCTTCGCGGGTCGATGTTGAGGACCCGATCGGCAATTGGAAGGCGCACAACGCGGCGCTTCGCAGCCGCACCGAATGGCTCAACGGCCATAATTTCCATGCGCTGCACTTTACCGGACCCGGCACCGACCTGACGGTTGGACTGGCGGACGGCCATGAATGGATGGGCGGCGCCTCGACCGCCAAGAACGGCATCACCTGCAACCCCAACATCCCGACCGAGGAAGTCTTCACCACGCCGCATGCAAGGCGGGTCGAGGGTCATGTCTCCTCGACCAAGCCGCTGTCCTACCAGGGCACGCTGATCGACGACATTTCGGTGCGTTTCGAAGAAGGCAGGATCGTCGAGGCCAAGGCATCGAAGGGCGAGGATGTGCTGAAGAAGGTGCTCGATACAGATGAGGGCGCGCGCCGCCTCGGCGAAGTGGCGCTGGTGCCGCATTCCTCGCCGATCTCGGCAAGCGGGCTGTTGTTCTTCAACACGCTGTTCGACGAGAACGCCGCCTGCCATATCGCGCTCGGCCAGTGCTATTCGAAGTGCTTCGTCGACGGCGCCTCGCTCAGCCAGGACGAGATCGCGGCGCGCGGCGGCAACAAGAGCTTCATCCACATCGACTGGATGATCGGCTCGGACAAGATCGACATCGACGGTGTCCACAAGGACGGCGCCCGCGTGCCCGTCATGCGCAAAGGCGAGTGGACCTGACCCGCTTTGCGGAGCGGTCCGATGGCCTTCGATCTGGTGGTCAAGCGTATCTACGAGCCACCCGCTCCCGATGACGGGCAGCGGGTTCTGGTCGACCGCATCTGGCCGCGCGGCGTCAGCAAGCAAGACGCCGCGCTGGCGCTGTGGCTGAAGGAGATTGCACCAAGCGAAGAGCTGCGAAAATGGTTCGGCCACGAGCCGGCGCGCTGGGCGGAGTTTCAGGAGCGGTATCGCGCTGAGCTGGACGGGAACGGCGAGGCGGTGAGTGAATTGCGAGGCTTGATCAGCCACAGCAAGGTGACGCTGCTCTATGGCGCGCATGATGAAGCGCATAACAATGCGGTGGCGCTGGCGGGGTATCTCAGCGCAAGCGCTCACAATTAGCCATCGTTAGCCAGACCTTCGTCATCCTCGGGCTTGACCCGAGGATCCATGCCGCGGCCTCAGTCGAAAGGCGCAGCGGAGCAGAATCTGCACCGTTGCAACACGGATAGATCACGGCATGGATCCTATGGTCTGCGCTGCGTCGCTCCGCTCCTTGCTTCGCCATAGGATGACGAAGTGAGGTGTATGCGCTGCCCTACTTCACCACCGCTTCATAAACATCAGCCTTGAATCCAACCAGCACCCGATCCCCAACCTCCAGCACCGGTCGCTTGATCACGGTCGGCTTGGCCAGCATCAGCGCCTTGGCCTTCTTGTCATCAAGGCCCTGCTTGTCCTTGTCCGCCAGTTCGCGGAACGTCGTGCTCGCCTTGTTGAGCAGCTTTTCCCAGCCGACCTTGCCGGCCCAGCCATCCAGCCGCTTGGCGTCCAGCCCCTCTGCCCTGAAATCGTGAAACCGGTAGGCTACGTCATGGCCCTCCAGCCAGACGCGCGCCTTCTTGACCATGTCGCAGGTGGTGATGCCGTAGATAGTGATCGTCAAAACAGTGGCCCTTCCGATTTCGAATCTGATCGCAGATTAAGGACGCTCTGCGCGCTTTGCCAGCGCTGCCCCGGCAGGCCTTCGGTTTTGCCCTTGCCAACACTAAGGAATTTCCCTAAGTATTTTGACAGCGCCTCAGGACCAACCAATGACAAGCCTTCAGACCACAACTCCGAGCCCTCCGCCGATCGACGGCATCTTTCGCGCACTGTCCGATCCAACGCGGCGACGCGTGGTGGAGCGGCTGAACCGCAGCCCTGCCTCGGTCAGCGAGCTTGCCCAACCGTTCGACATGGCCCTGCCCTCCTTCATCGAACATCTCAAAATCCTCGAAGGTTGCGGGCTGGTGCGCTCGCAAAAGACCGGCCGGGTCAGGACCTATCAACTGGCACCCGAGCCGCTGAAGCTAGCCGAAAACTGGCTGGCCGAACAGCGCACGCTTTGGGAGCGTCGCCTCGACCAGTTCGACGCTTATGTGATGACCCTCAAGGAGACAGAAAAATGAGCTATCCCCTCAAGCCGGATCCCAGACTGGACCTCGTGCTCGAGCGCGTCATCGATGCGCCGCGCGAATTGCTGTGGCGCGCCTTGACGACGCCTGAGCATGTCAAGCAATGGTTCACGCCTAGGCCTTGGATGATCACCGACTGCGAGATCGACCTCAGGCCGGGCGGGCTGTTCCGCACGCGCATGCAGTCGCCCGACGGAACCGAGGTCAACGACCGCCATTGCTGCTATCTCGAAATCGTGCCGAACGAGCGGCTGGTGTGGACGGATGCATTGTTGCCGGGTTACCGGCCGTCAGGGGAACCCTTCATCACCGCTGTCATTTCCTTGCAGCCGGACGGCAAGGGCACGCGCTACACCGCCACCGCCATCCATCGCGACGAGGCGATCCGCAACAACCATGAAGAGATGGGCTTCTTCGACGGCTGGGGCACGGTGGCCGACCAGCTTGCGCAGTACGTGAAGACCATTTGAGCCTCTCACATGGCGGCCTGGGACATCGTCCCGGCCGCCATGCTTATTTTTCAACCTCCAGCGACGAGATCGAGCTCCCGCAAGCCGATGGTATTTCACGGCCTCAATAATAGAAGCGCTCTTCGGTGATCTTGCCGTTTTTGACCGTGTAGAGGCCAACTTCATCCATGGTGACTCGCTCGCCGGTAGCCTTGGGCGTTATGTCGAACTTGAAGCGCACCGCGAACTGGTCTCCGTTGACATAGGGGCCCTCGACCGAGCCGCCATGCACTTCGTTGTTCTCCTGCCACCACTGGCCCTTCTGCTTGAGAGCCTCCTTGCCATGGGAGATGGCCATTGGCCCCGCCATGGCTTCGAGACTGACGATATCATCGGCATTGTACTTCTCGGCAGCAGCTTCGTTATCGCCCTGCTTGAGCAGCTCGGTGAAATCCTTGGCAATTTCCGCGATGGTCATTTGTGTTCCTCCTGTTCAGATGCACTGCAAGCGTAGGGAACGGCATGCTGGCCTGCTATCGTCGGACCGTGCGGTAGCTGACAATACGTGTCAGGATGATGATATCGCGCGGACCGCGCTCCCGCACATCAGGTTGCGGACACAAGCCAATTCCGCAATTCTAGGTGAATGTGCAACCTCTACAATATTACCACGACGCAAGAGGCGGTCCGCCAATGGACACGCACAATGCGCGATATCAGCGGCAACCTTGAGCCTTCGCTTGACGTCTATCCCAACCAGCCCGGCCTAGTCGTTCGCAACACGGCGGACGGGGAGCGTGAGTTGGCGAAACTGCTTTGGGGTTTGCCGACGCCGCCAGATCGCATGAAAGGCAAGGCGGACTACGGCACCACTAACGTGCGCAATCCGCAATATTCGCATTGGCAGCAGTATGTCGGCGTCGAGCATAGATGCGTCGTGCCGGTAACCAGCTTTGCCGAACCTAGCCCTACCCCGAACGACAAAGACCCCGAAACTGGCATCCAACGCAACTACTGGTTTGCGCGTGACGAGAGCCTACCGCTGTTCTTCTTCGCTGGGTTCTGGACTCGTTGGCAGGGCGTGCGAAAGGTCAAGGATGGTCCTGGCGACTTCGAGTTGTACGCCTTCATGACAACCAAGCCTAACGCCCTCATAGCGCCGATCCATGAGAAGGCTATGCCAGTAATCCTGACCACTCCGGAAGAGACCGAAGCTTGGCTGACATCACCATGGTCAGAAGCACGGCATTTGCAGAGGACAGCGCCGGACGATGCGTTGGTTATAGTTGAGAAGCCAGCCACACAGATCAAGTTTCCACCACAGGCGCCGGCCCAAGGGTCTCTGTTCTAGCCCGGAATCGGCTCTCCTCAGTCGTCGTCTCGCCAGATTACCCGGCGCACCATACGGATTTCGACAAGACGTCTGACACGAATTTTCAAACGCTCGGCGGCGCTCGGCAAAACTATATTGGCATCAAGCTCGCGAAGCTTGCAGCGCTCGCACCGCATATGCCGTTCGACGTCCCAAAAGGGAATGTCACCGACTAGCTTTGCAAGGTCACCGGGCAGATAGTGCCGAGTGATGTTGCAGTGCCGGCATCGAACACGAATGAGTTGCCCGACTTCGTGCGCAAGGCACAGGGTCTGCACATTTCGGCGCGGTCGGCTGCTCAATTCCGGCATCGGCCAAACTAGGAATATATTCCCCGGCGAGTCAATTCCTACTTAGTTCCACGGTCTTTTGTTCACAGCCGGCTGACAGGTCCACATAGTCAGGGCGACGACGGCCCGTAGCCGATGATGCCCTTGACCTCGAAGTTGGTCGCCCAATCGGCGTAGTGCTTGTAGCCACGGAGCGGCGCGAACGGATGCTTCGGTTTTTAACGTAGCTGAAACTAACCTGGTAGCACCGGGCAGTTGGCACCACGGCGCAGGCTGATATGCGCCACGTCTCCGACGCTGAATTGGGAACCCTCGGCCTGGCGCGGTGCATCGATGACAACAGGCGCGCCCTGCCCGAGCTCGGCATGCAGGCGCAGCGTGCGGCCGTGAAAGACGACGCTGTTGACGCGCGCCGGTGCGGTGCCGGGCGCAGCCTCGGTCATCGCCAGCAAATCCTCCGGACGCACGCCGATGGTGCGGGTGGCGCCCTCGGCAGGTGCCTCGCTAGTTTCAGAAATAGCCTCCAGCGGCAGGGCGCCGGCGGCGAAGCGCAGGCGATCGCCGTCTCGGCCGACGAAGCGCGATTGCAGGAGATTCATGGTGCCGATGAAGCTCGCCACAAACTTCGTGGCGGGCCGGTCGTAAAGGGTGGCCGGCGGCGCGATCTGCTCGATGCGGCCCTTGTTCATGACGACGATGCGGTCGGAAATCGACAGCGCTTCGGTCTGGTCGTGGGTGACCATGACGAAGGTGGTGCCGAGCCGCGACTGCAGCCGCTTCAGTTCAACCTGCATCTGTTCGCGCAGATGCGCATCGAGCGCCGACAGCGGCTCGTCGAGCAGCAGCACGCGTGGTTCGCAGACGATGGCACGCGCCAGCGCGACGCGCTGGCGCTGGCCGCCCGACAGTTCGGAGACGCGGGCGCCAAGCTTGTCGGCGAGACCGACCATGTCGAGGGCTTCGCCGGTGCGCTTTGCCTGCTCAGATCCAGACAGTTTGCGCAGCGACAGACCGAAGCCGACATTTTCGGCGACATTCATGTGCGGGAACAGCGCATAGTCCTGGAACACGGTGTTGACCGGCCGGTCGAACGGCCGAAGGGCCGTGATATCGCGACCATCGAGCAACACCTTGCCGCTCGACGGGCTTTCGAAACCGGCGATGACGCGCAGGCTGGTGGTCTTGCCGCAACCCGACGGCC
Organism: Mesorhizobium sp. M7A.F.Ca.MR.245.00.0.0; assembly: GCF_003997415.1. Classification (NCBI taxonomy): domain Bacteria; kingdom Pseudomonadati; phylum Pseudomonadota; class Alphaproteobacteria; order Hyphomicrobiales; family Phyllobacteriaceae; genus Mesorhizobium; species Mesorhizobium sp. M7A.F.Ca.MR.245.00.0.0. The sequence continues at coordinate 63,662 of NZ_RZTE01000012.1, forward strand.
CGAGCAGCGTGACAAACTCGCCGCTGATAATGTCGAGATCGACGGCGTCGAGCCCGACGATGCCCCCAGGAAAAATCTTCGAGACCGCCTGCAGCCGCACAAGTGGATCAGGCGCCATCGCGAACCTCGGACGGCTTCGTGGTGTTGACCCAGAGGATCTGGCAACGCTCGGCGCCCGGATTGCGGAAGGCATGCAAAAGCGTGCTCTTGAACGCAAAACTGTCGCCGGCCTTCAGCACGTAATTTGTCGAATCCACCACCAGTTCGACCTCGCCGGCCAGCACGAAGCCGAATTCATGGCCGGCATGGGCATAGGCCTCGGCCGTGCCGCCGCTGGCTTCCACCGTCACCAGCATGCCGGTCAGCGTCGCGCCCGGGGGCGACAGCAGCGCCTTGGCAATGCCTTCCGATTTCACCGGGATCTGCCGCCGCTTGTCGGCACGCACACAATAGAGATCGCTGACGGCATCGTTGCCGTCGGCGATCAGCGCCGACGGCTCGATGTCGAGGGCGGCGGCGAGCGGCCAGATCACCTTGACGCGCAGTGAGGACATACCGCGCTCGATCTGGCTCAGTGCCCCGATCGACACACCGGCTTTTGCCGCAAGATCGGCCAGTGACAGATTGCGCTCCAGCCGCAGCGCCCGCACGCGCCGGCCGACCCGCACATCGGCGTCGTCCTTCGGCTTCTCAGCCGGTTCGTCCAGCATGTCCATCAATTCGTCCTCGTGTTTTACCTTCTCCCCTTGTGGGAGAAGGTGGATCGGCGCGCAGCGCCGAGACGGATGAGGGGTGTTCCAGCGAAGTGAAACGTTAGCGTTCCCTGAAACACCCCTCATCCGTCGCCTTCGGCGACACCTTCTCCCGCAAGGGGAGAAGGGGGAGCTCTATCCCCCTGCCTTGACCTTTTCGAACATCTTGGCGAGGTCGTCATTCTGTTTCATCGGCCCGGTGAAGATGGTGGTCTTCAGCAACACCTCGGGATCGGATGGCAGCTGCAATTTCTCCAATTCCGCCTTCGGCACGGTGGCAAAAGCGGAGCTCAGCGAGCTGCCGTAGCCATAGGCCTGGATCAGGTATTTGCCGGAGTCGGCATCCAGCCGGCTGTTGATGAAGTCATAGGCGAGATCGACATTCTTGGCGTCCTTGAGCATGACGAAGCCGCAGGCCCAGGTCAGCATGCCCTCCTTCGGCTTCATGAACTCGACCGGCACGCCCTGCTTCTTCAGCGACGTGGCGGACGCATTCCAGGTCATGGCGGCGACCAATTGGCCGCTGGCCAGCGCCTGTTCCACCGAGGTCATGTCGGTGGTGTAGTTGGAGAGCAGCGGGCGCTGCTCGCGCAGCTTCTCGGCCACCTTGTCCATTTGCTCCGGTGTCATGTCGAACGGATCGACGCCGGCCAGCAGTGCGGCAACGACCGGCGTGTCGTGCACGGCGTCGATCGTCGCCATGCGGCCGGCATACTGCTTGTCCCACAGAAGGTTCCAGCTCGCTTCCGGGTTCTTCACCAGATCGGTGCGGTAGAGGATCGAGGTGTTGCCCCAGTCCCATGGCACCATCCAGACCTTGCCGTCGCCGGCCTGCAGGTCGGGCAGGTTCTTGAACACCGGGAAGATCGAATCCCAGTTCTTGATGCGCTCGGTGTCGATCGGTTGCAGCAGGCCTTCCTTGTTCCAGCGCGCCACCTTGTCATAACAGGGATGCGCGATGTCGGGGCGGAAGCCGGCCTTGACCTTGGTGAAGGCGTCATCGTCGTCACCGAAGATGGAGGCCTCGACGCCATCGGGATGCGCGGCGAGGAAGCTCTTGTTGAAATCGGGCAGTTCATAGCCCGACCAGGTGAAATATTGCAGCTTGTCGCCGGCGAAAGCGACGGTCGACGACAGCGCCAGCGCGAACGCCGTCAATCCAGCGCAAACAGTCTTTGCAGAGATCGATTTCAGGTCGAATGCCATTGCAGTTCTCCTCTCTTGGTTTGTTTTGGTTGTGATGGATCCGCGGGCTTTGGCGCCGTGGCGGACAGGCCGCGATGGCGCAGGATTTCAGCTGCTGCAGCGATGACGAAGGACACAGCCAGGATCGACGTGCCCAGCGCCATCACCGTCGGCAGCGACTTTGGAAAACGCAGCTGGCTCCAGATGTAGAGCGGCAGCGTCGGCTCGGTGCCGGCGAGGAAGAAGACCACGATGAATTCGTCGAAGGAGATCAGGAAGGCCAGCATGAAGGCCGAAATGATGGCCGGCAGGCTGAGCGGCAGCATGACCCGCCGGAACGTCGTCCAGTCGGAGGCGCCGAGATCGAGCGCCGCCTCGCGAATGGTTTTCGGGATGGCGGCGAAGCGGCTGCGCATGATCACCACGGTCGTCGGCAGCGCGACTAATATGTGGCCGAGGACGATGGCGATGCGCGATGGCCCCAGACCAATGAGGTTGATGAGGATCAGCAGCGATATGCCGACAATGACGCCGGGGATCAGGATCGGCAGCCTTGCGATGGCGCTGATGGTGGCGGCCAGCGGCGAGCGGCCATAGAGGTCCATGTAGGATACGGTGATGCCGCACAGCGTCGCGCCCGTGGCGGCAATGGCGCCGATGACGAGGCTGTTCAAGAGTGCACCGGTCAGCGCCGAATTGCCGAACAGTGTCGCGTACCATTGCAAGGTGAAGCCTTGCAGCGGAAACGCTGCCTGGATCGAGTTGTTGAAGGAAAACAGCGGGATCAGCAGCACTGGCAGATAGAGAAAGACCAGATAGGCGACGACGTAGACGCCGAGCCAGCGGCCGCCTCCCTGCGCGCGTGCAGTGCTCATGTGCGGCTGCCAAATCTGCGGTCGGCGAAACGCGCGACCAGCACCACGCACAGGATGACCAGCATGACGGCGACGGAGAGTGCGGCGCCAAACGGCCAGTCATTGGCCTTGCCGAATTGCGCCTGGATCAGCGTGCCGATCATGGTGCTGGCCGGGCCGCCGACGAGCGCCGGCGTGACATAGTCACCGACCGTCGGCACGAAGACGACAAGCGCGGCTGCCAGCACGCCCGGCATCGAATTGGGCAGCACGACACGGCGGAACGAGGTGAATGGCCGCGCGCCGAGGTCCGAAGCGGCCTCGATCAGCGATTTCGGGATGGTGTCCAGCGCCACGTAGATCGGCAGGATGGCGAAAGGCGCATAGGCGTGCGCCAGCGTGACGACGACGGCGGCCGGCGTGTTGAGAAAGGCCAATGTCGGCTCGGACCAGATACCGCTTTCGATCAGCGCCGAGTTCAAAACGCCATTGTAGGCGAGCACGATCTTCCAGGCGAAGACGCGCAGGAGATAGCTGGTCCAGAATGGCAGCGTCACCAGGAACAGCAGCAGGCCGCGCCGCCGGCCGGCGTGGAAGGCAAGGTAGTAGGCGACGGGATAAGCGGTGACGACGGTCGCCAGCGTGACCAGAGCGGCAATGATCAGCGAGCGCAGCGTCACCGTCCAGTACAGCGGATCGGACACCACAGTGACAAAATTCGCCACGGTGAAGCCGGCGCCGAGCAGCGAGCCGTCATTGCCGCGGAAGGCGAGGAAAAGCACGAGGCCGAGGGAAAACAGGATCAGCAGGAAGGTGACAAGAGCGCCCGGCAGCAACATGGCGAACCGGAAGCCCTGAGAAGACCGGGCCTCTGGCGCTGATGTTGCAACTAGGGTCGACATCGACCTGCCTATCGGAATTTGAAATTGGCTTAGAGTTTTTCATATTCATGAAACTGTCAAGTAGAATCCCCTAACAGAACCCCAAGGAGATGAAGCGCCCGGGTCAGCGCTCCAACGCATCGAGCAGCCGGTACCAGGCGATGGTCGCGGCGACGCCGACCTGGCGGAAGGCGTGAAACGGGATCGGCCGGATCGGCGAGACCGGGAAAGGCAATTGCCTGGCGTCGCCATTTTGGAGATAGCCGGCGATGCGCTCGCCAAGCGCGGTCATCAGGCCGACACCACGACCCTGGCAGCCGGCCACGGCCAGCAGGCCCTGCTCCGGCTCATGGATGTGCGGCAGATGGTCCGGCGTCATCGCCACGCGGCCGAACCAGCGCTTCTCGATGGCGACACCGGACAGCACGGGATAGAGCCGCCGCAGCGCCCGCTCGAGATGCGCCCAGTCGCTGGCGCTCGTCGGCAACGCCATGCGACCCCGGCCGCCAAGCACCAGCCGGCCGTCGGCGCTCTTGCGGTAGTAGACGAGGATGCGCCTGGAGTCCGACACCGCCTGCCCTTCCGGCAGGATCGTGGCCGCCAGATCGGGCGACAGCGGCGCTGTGGCGATCTGAAAGGAATGCAGCGGCACGATCGTCTGAGCGAGACCGGGGATCAGACCGTCCGTATAGGCGTTTGTCGCCAGCACGACCGCCTTTGCCTGCAATTGCACCCCGTTTTCAGTTGAAACACGCCAAACGCCGGCGCTTTTGTCTAGCCGAACCACCTTCTGGTGTCCGGCTATCCTCACTCCAGCCGCGGTCGCGACCCGGGCAAATTCCAACGTGTAGGCAAGCGGATCGATGACACCGGCGCGGCGGTCGAGCCAGCCGCCGAGATAGCCCTGTGCACCGGTCTTGGCCGCGATCTCCGCTGCATCGAGCAACCGGACGTCGGCACCACGCGCGTGCCATTGCCGGTCGCGGTTCGCCGCCGCCTTCAGCGCGGCCTCGGTGTGCGCCGCCTGGATCCAGCCATTGCGGACGAACGGCACCGCCAGCTTCTCGTCGCGGATCAGCTCGAACACCGCATCGGCGGTCGACGCCGCGAAATTGACGAGCGCCTCGCCGCGCTCCGGGCCAAAATGCTCCAGCAGCCATTCCGGATCGTATTTCAGGCCGGGAATGACCTGACCGCCATTCAAGCCCGATGCGCCCTGGCCGATCTCGCCGGCGTCCAGCACCTGCACCGACAGGCCAAGCCGGGCGGCATGCAAGGCGGTCGACAAGCCCATGATGCCACCGCCAACGATGGCGAGATCGACACGTTCGCCATTGGGAAGCGATTGAAACGTGGAAGCTGTCTGTGGCTTGCGCCAGATCGGATCGGAGAATGCTGTCGCCAAAGGTCACCTGACTGCGCTGCGATTGGTGAAAATCCTAGTCAGAATTTCACAATTTTGAAAGAGCGCCCTGGCTTTCGTCTGTGGACTGCCGCCGAAGACGATCGGAGACCCAGAGTTCCGATCGCCCGCGACGGGATAGACCTTTGACGGGAATCCGGTGAAAGTGCCGCGCCGATCCGGCCAACCCACATTGACGATCACTTCGCCACATTGTCGATCACTCAGAGGACAGAGCGCTATGACGAACCCGACCCACCTGCCCACAGAGGGCCTTTTTGTCGGACGCGCCAGAAGCAGCGATGCCGCATACCCGCTGGTCGTCGCGGTGCGCGATGGCACGGTCTTCGACATCACCTCGCGTGCGGCACCAACCATGCGCGACCTTTGCGAGATGGCTGACCCGGCTGGGCATGTCCGATCGGCCGAGGGCAGACCGATCGGATCGCTCGATGACATCGCCGCCAACAGTTTTGAAACCGCGCGCGATCCAGCAAAACCCTACCTGCTCTCACCGGTCGACCTGCAGGCGGTCAAGGCATCGGGCGTCACCTTCGTCGTCAGCCTGCTGGAACGGGTGATCGAGGAACAGGCGCGCGGTTCGGCTGAAAAAGCCGATGCCATCCGCGCCGACATCGCAGGACTGATCGGCCACGATCTGTCGAAGCTGAAGCCCGGTTCGCCCGAAGCGATGGAGATCAAGGCCAAGCTGATTTCGCGCGGCGCCTGGTCGCAATATCTGGAAGTGGGCATCGGCCCCGATGCCGAGATCTTCACCAAGTGCCAGCCGATGGCCTCGGTGGGCTTCGGCGCCGATGTCGGGCTGCACCCGGTGTCGACCTGGAACAATCCGGAACCCGAGATCGCCATGATCGCCGCCTCCAGCGGCCGGATCGTCGGCGCCACTATCGGCAACGACGTCAATCTGCGCGACGTCGAAGGGCGTTCGGCGCTGCTGCTCGGCAAGGCCAAGGACAACAATGCCTCGGCCTCACTCGGCCCCTTCATCCGCCTGTTCGACGACAAATTCTCCATCGATGACGTCAAGCGCGCCGTCGTGCACCTGAAAGTCGAGGGCGAGGACGGGTTCTCGCTGGAGGGCGCAAGCTCGATGGCCGAGATCAGCCGCTCGCCGGAGGAACTGGTCGCCGCGGCCATGGGGCCGCACCACCAGTATCCGGACGGGCTGGCGCTCTATCTCGGTACCATGTTCGTTCCGTCCAAGGATCGCGGCGAGAAGGGCAAGGGATTTACCCACAAGGTCGGCGACATCGTCACCATCTCGTCGGAGAAATTCGGTGCGCTGGTCAACCGGGTGCGGCTCTCGCCCGACTGTCCGCACTGGACCTATGGCGCCAGCCGTCTGATGCGGGAGCTGGCCAGAGCCGATCTGATCTAGCAACTGGTGTCGTCGACGCCCTGCCAAGCGCTGCGGACCTGGTCCCGTGGGCGTAGGATGGTCGCCGGCGTGACCCTTGTCGGCGCAGGCCGCGTTCGCGCGACCCTAAACAATCACGCCAATTATCCGACAGTCGGAAAATCACCTCAGCTGATGCAATCTGATGGGACCGCTGATGACGCCCCGTCAGGCGCCCACTACACCTGCAGATGGAGGCTTGGCAGATGGAGGCTTGCCATCCGTCGAAAAAGGGGATGCTCTGACGCCTTCAACCGGCGCTGGCAAAAAGACGCGGAACAAGGGACGGATTTTGAACTGACGATCTACAAACGGGAGGAAATCAAATGCTGACACGGCTAAGACTCGTTCTATACGGCCTGTTGGTGGCGCTGATGGTGGTACCAGCAGCGGCACAGGCCAAGACGTTCTACTGGATTTCGCACGGCGGTCCGGCCGATCCGGTCTGGACCTATTTCCTGGCCGGCGCCAAGCAATGGGCCAAGGACACCGGCAACACCGTCAACACCTCGTTCCACAATGGCGATGTCGCCTCGCAGCAGGAAGCGGTTCGCGCCGCCCTCTCCGCCAAGGCCGACGGTATCGTCACGACGAGCCCCGATCCGGGCAGCCTGATCGAGATCGTCAAGGAAGCGCGTGCGGCGAAAGTGCCGATCATCAATTTCAACACGCCTGATCCGAAGGCCGACTTCAACGCCTATGTCGGCGGCGACAATGTCACCTTCGGCAAGCATTGGGCGCAGTATCTGGTCGACAAAGGCCTGGTGAAGAAAGGCGACTTCGTCTGGATGCCGGTCGAAATCCCCGGCGCCACCTATGGCGTGCAGGAAGAAGAAGGCATCAAGAGCGTCTTCGAGCCGCTCGGCATCACCTATGAAATCACGGAAGCCACGCTTGATCAGGCTGAAGTGATCAATCGCATGGTCGATTACCTCACCGCCAACAAGGCCAAGGTCAAGGCGATCATCGGCCTCGGCGATCTCGTCACCGGCTCGATCAAGCGGGTGTTCGACCAAGTCGGCATCAAGCCGGGCGAAATCCCGGTTGTCGGCTGGGGCAACTCGCTCGACACCACCCAGGAAGTGCTGAACGGCTACGTCAATGCCGGCCAGTGGCAGGACCCGCAGGCGACCAGCTATGTCGCGCTTTCGCTGGCCAATATGGCCGCCGGCGGCATTCCTCCGGGCTTCAACGTCATCACCGGCGCGCTCTACGAAAAAGACACCGCGCAAATCTACGACGACATCCTGTCCGGCAAGTAACATCCAATCCTAGCAGTCGCGGCCGCCCAACGGCCGCGACTGGCTCTCCATTTCGCCGAGCCCTTCGCACGCGATGTGCAACGCTCAGCCTTCCACTCATGTCGCGGATTGCCTGTGGAAAATCATTCGCTCGTCCAACGCCTGATCGCACGGCCGGAATTCGGCCCTTTCGTGCTGCTCGTCGTCGAGATCGCCGTTTTCTGGAGTTTCAACCACGACTTCCTGTCGCCGCAGAACATCTCCAACACGCTGGCCTTCACGGTCGAGCTCGGCCTGATCGCGCTGGCGATGACGCTGTTGATGACGTCGGGCGAGTTCGACCTCTCGGTCGGTTCCCTATTCGGCTTCTCGCCGGTCTTGATGTGGACCCTGTTCAACAGCGGCCTGACCTCGCTCGAGGTCGGCTTTGTCGCCGCGCTGCTGGTCGCCGCCTTCATCGGGCTGGTCAATGGCTGGTTCGTGACGCAGCTCAAGATCCCGTCCTTCCTGGTGACGCTCGGCATGCTGCTGGTGGTGCGCGGCACCGCTCTTTTCGTCACCGATGGTTTTCCGCAGCGCACCTGGACCGCGGAAGGCAGCTGGCTGGCGGAAGTGCTGGTCGGCGATTTCTTCATCGGCCCGTTCCGCATCTACATGTCGCTGTTCTGGTTCATCGCCGCGGCGATCGGGCTCGGCTATGTGCTGACGCAAAGCCGCACCGGCAACTGGATCCAGGCGGCCGGCGGCAACCCGAGTGCTGCAAGGGCGCGCGGCGTCAATGTCAGCGGCGTCAAGATCGGCCTGTTCGTGCTGTCGTCGGTCATGGCCTCGCTTGCCGGCGTCATCTCTTCGCTGCGCACTTCCGCCGCCAACCCCAACAGCGGCACTGGCTATGAGTTGGAAGTCATCGCCATGGTGGTGATCGGCGGAACCGCGCTGACCGGCGGGCGCGGCACGATCATCGGCACCGTGCTCGGCATCCTGATCCTGCGCGTGATGCGCAACGGCATTGTGCTGATCGGCGTGCCCGGTCTTGCCTACAACATCTTCATCGGTGCCATCATCCTCGGCATGATGGCCCTGCATTCATGGCTGGAACGCCGGCACCAGGCGGGGACTTGAATCATGGCCGAGCCACTGATCCGCATGACGAACATCCGCAAGTCCTACGGCCGTGTGCAGGCGCTGGAGGATGCCAATTTCCATGTCAATGAACGGGAGATCGTCGGCTTGCTCGGCGACAATGGCGCCGGCAAGTCGACGCTGATCAAGGTGCTCTCGGGTGCCGTTCCGCTGACCAGCGGCGATATCTTCATCCGCGGCAAGAAGGTGAGCCTGCGCAGCACCAGCGACGCCATCGCCCACGGCATTGAGACGATCTACCAGGACTCCGCACTGGTCACGCAACTGTCGATCGCCCGCAATCTGTTCCTCGGGCGCGAGCCGATCAAGCCGCCGCGCTTCCTCAACCGGATGGACCAGGACGCGATGAACACGGTTGCTCGCGACTTGCTCAAGCAGGTCGGCATCTCGAAGAACATCCCGCCGACGACGCCGATCGGCTCGCTCTCCGGCGGCGAGCGCCAGGCGGTGGCGATCGCGCGCGCCATGCATTTCGACAGCGACCTGATCATCCTCGACGAGCCGACCAACAATCTCGGCGTCGCCGAAACACAGGGTGTGCTGAGCTTCGTGCGCAGCGCCCGCGATTCCGGCCATTCCTGCATTTTCATCGCCCACAACATCCACCATGTCTTCCAGGTGGTCGACCGCATCGTTGTCATGCGCCGCGGCAAGGTGGTTGCTGACGACATAGACCCCAAGAAGACCAGCGTGGCGGAGGTCGAACGGATCATCACCGGCATGTCGGACAAGGAGATCCGCGATGCCATCGCCGATGGCAAGCCATCGCACTGAGAATGGTGATGGGCGTCAATCACCCGTCACCTCAGATCGCATCGCTTGTCTGACGCGCCATCGCATGGCGAACAGGATTGCAGCATGAAAGCCACAGTTTCGGATACCGCACGCAACTGCGGGCTGTGGGTTACGGCATGAAAGCCACTGTCTCCGATATCGCTCGTAGCTGCGGGCTATCGACCGCAACGGTCGACCGGGTGCTCAACAACCGGCCGGGTGCGAGTGCGGCCAACCGCCAGCGCGTCATGGAGGCGGCCAAGCAGCTCGGCTATCTGCCGGTCGCCGATCAGGTAACGCTACCCTCGCGGCCCGCCCACCTTGAATTCCTGCTGCCGATCGGCAGCAATGCCTTCATGCGCGATCTCGCCGGGCATATCGAAGACTACGCCGCGCGCCTGCCGCTTGTCGCCTCGTGCCGGATCCACAACCTCGCCGGTATCTCGCCGAACGCGCTGCACAGCGCTGTCGAAAACCTGTCGCTCAGGGCCAATGGCGTCGGCGTGATCGCCGTCGATCATCCGCGTACGCGCAACATCCTGCGCGACATCGTCGATGCCGGCATGCGCCTGGTGACGCTGGTGTCCGATGTTCCGGCGGCACCGCGCGCGGCCTATGTCGGCATCGACAACCGGGTGGCCGGACGAACGGCGGCGCTGCTGATGGGACGCTTCCTTGGCGGCCGCACCGGCCATCTGGCGATGGTCGTCGGCTCACGTTCCTATCGTGGCCACGAGGAACGCGAGATGGGTTTCCGCTCGGTGCTCAGTGAGGAGTTTCCCAATCTGACCGTCAGCAGCGCCGTCGAGGTCAACGACGAGCCCGATGCCAGCTACACCGAGACCATGAAGGCGCTGCACGACGAGCCGGAACTGCTTGGCATCTATTGCGTCGGAGCTGGACATTCGGGCGTTGCAAAGGCGATCCGCGAGGCCAGGCCGAACCGCAAGCCGGTGTTCATCTGCCACGATCTGACCAAGGACACGCGCGGTCATCTCGTCGACGACCTGCTCGATGTCGTTATCGACCAGAATGCGCGGCTGATCGCGGAGCAGTCGGTCATCCGCCTGCTCGGCTCGATCGCGTCGGCAGCGCCCTATCTGACCAAGAAGTTCATCGAACCGCGGCTGATTTTCAAGGAGAACGTGCCGGTGCAGTGACAAGGGCAAATGCCCGCTGCGCCTCTTCCGCTATTGGCAGGTGGGGCCGTCCTGATGATTGACGCAGGTCAGTGAACAGCAGGCGCCAGGTTGTTCAGATCGCAGGGTCCGCCGCTTGGAACGCAGGAGGCTGCTTCTGCCATTGACGGCAGCATAATAGTCGTCACCGCAGGAATCGCAGCGGCCGTGCCGAGACCGATCGCCCTCAAGGCTCCCCTTCGGCTTGTTCTGCCATCAACAAAGGTCGGGGCGGCAATGGGATGCTCCAGGAGGTTGGAGCCGCTCAGTCGCTCCAGTACGGCCCAGACCGCACTCTCCTCGACAGGTTCGTCGCGACCGGATGAAATCGACGCCGCGATGGCCACAACCGAAGTCTCTCCGTCGCAACGTTCCCAGACCTCGGCGGCCAAAGAATTCAGACAGCTCGCCTGAAGAGTTTTGCGATCATAAACAAGCGTTTCGTCCGTCAGCTTGCGAACGACGATATCCTGCGTACGGCTCTTTGGCAGTTGCATGGATGTTCCCCCTGTATAAAGTAATACTAATAGAACCTGCATTGCATGGAAAGGCAAGCGGGCGCCCCTCCAAGAACCGGCTTCGATGATCGTTTCGCAGAAGAACTCCAGCCCTCGCCTCCATGACGGCGCTTTGCTGGCAACGGTTCTTGCTGGCACATGGCGCGAGGAACCGCCCCCGCCGGCCATTGCAGCCGAACAGTTGTCGCGATTGGCGCCGTTGCTGATCGGGTCGGGCACAGCGGGTTTCGTGTGGCGCAGCATGTCGCGCGATGCGGCGTTGAAAGCAGCCGAAGGCGCGTCCGAATTGCGCAATGCCCATCACCATTTCGCCATCCAGGCATTGGTCAAGGGCGAATCGCTCGACGCGCTGGCCACAGAATTTTCTGCCGCGGGGCTCGAACCCCTGGTCTTCAAGGGCTGGGCCATCGCCCGATATTACACCGCACCCCATTTGCGGCCGTTCGGCGATTTTGATCTTTGCGCGCCGCCCGGCCGTCATGCAGAAGCCGCCGCGCTGCTCGGCCAGCACATTTCCGGCACCTTGCGCCACGACAATCAAGGCCTCGTGCACCTGCCCAACAATTTTCAGGTCGAGATGTCTTCAGGTCTCGCTGCAACGGTCGACCTGCATGCGGATCTCAAGAAGTATCGCTGTCCTTCGCTTGCGGCCGTTTACGGGCGCTCGATCCCCGTCAGGCTTTCGGGTGGCACGGTGCGTGTGCCGGCGCTGGAGGACCATCTGCGACTGGCCATCCTGCATTTTCTGCGCCACGGCGGCTGGCGGCCGTTGTGGCTCACCGACATAGCGGCGATGCTGGAGAGCGCGACCGGCGATTTCAACTGGGATCTGTGCCTTGGCGAGGAGCCGCATGTAAGGCGGTGGATCGCCTGCATCTTGCAGCTTGCAGGCGATCTGCTCGGCGCCCGTATTGAGCACGTCCCGACCTCATCCCGCATCGCCGATATGCCGCGCTGGATCGCGAAGACCGTGCTCAACGAATGGCGGGCGCCATTCGCCGCGCGACAGGCGGTGCGGCCGCTCGGCGACGCGATCGCCGATCCGAGGCTTTTTCCAGGTGAGCTTGTTCAGCGCTGGCCGAACGCGATCCGGGCGACCGCCGATCGCGACGGCCCGTTCGACGCGTCGACACGTCTGCCCTATCAACTGGCGAGTTTCACTGCGTCGGCCTGGGGACGCGTTGCGCGAACCTTTGCCGGTCCGGCAGCTACATTGGTGGAAGATGGCAAGGTTTAGCGTTCATGTCTGATGTCTCGACCTTGCCGCGGCTCGCAAGCCAGGCGCTGACGCCGTGCTGGGACAATCTCAACAAATTGACGTGGATCGACGGCTTTGCCTTCACCAGCTACGGCGTCACTCTCGGCGTGCGCGTCAGCGATCCGGCCTTGCTGCCAATGTTACGATCCCGGCTGCCGCGCGACGCCGAGCCGTCCGATGCCGATGTCGTCGAACGGTACTTTTCAATGATCCTCGGGGGCACCAGGCCCGGATCGCGGATTCGTGCTTTCAATATGCTCTATCTCGACCATTCGCAGGCTGCCCGCTCGCACAGGGTGGACGACGTGCTCGATGCGTTTGAATCATGGAGCCAGCTGTCGGTCGCCGAATTCGCGCCGACGCGCATCTTCGTCCATGCCGGCGTCGTTGGTTGGAAAGGCCGTGCAATCCTCATTCCCGGCAAGACGCAAAGCGGCAAATCCAGCCTGGTCGCAGCACTCGTCAAGGCCGGGGCCAGTTATTATTCGGACGAGTTCGCGGTCCTTGACGAAACCGGCCGTGTCCATCCGTTCGCCAAGCCACTCTCGATGCGCGCCAGTCCGACGGCACGCCAACATAATGTAGCAGTGGAGGACCTGGGAGGACACGTTGGCGTGGAACCACTGCCTGTCGGCCTTGTCGTCATAAGCCAATATAAGGCCGGCGCGCGGTGGCAGCCGCAGACATTGTCGCCGGGCCTTGGTCTCCTCGAATTGCTGGCGAACACCGTGTCGGCCCGGCGGGCCGCGGAGCGTGCACTGGCAACGCTGGAGGGGGTTGTATCAAACGCGCCTGTGATCAAGTCCGAGCGGGGTGAGGCGAAAATGGCGGCCGCGAGAATTTTGCAGGTCATGGAAGCCGGAGCTTGAGCAGCAGGGCGGCATCGGCAGAAGTTTTCCATCTCGATGTTTTGCACAGATCTCCGCTATTTACGACAAGTCGGGGTAGCTGCCGCAAATCTGCACAGCAGCTATGCAAGTTTCTTTGTTGCCGAATCGTTGGGCAACTCGTAGGTTCTGGTTGTCGGCCATCTACTCCTCCCAGATGCGATGCCGACGCTGAATGGGGTGCACCTCCTCCCGCGCCACATTCGAAAATCGAGCCCGCTGCCACCTCCTCCCGGCAGCGGGCTTTTTTCGTTTGGCCGACAGGGACGGCGGCACAGCGACACCGAAGCGCGCCCAGTCATCACGCGATGAATGGCGCACATGGACAGGCGACAGGTCACCTCAACCCGCGGCGGCGCCCCGGAAAGAAACGATCAATCCTTCAGCCATGCGCACGAACTGCGTGCTCGGACCTTCCGACCCCACGGTCTGCACGCTAACCCGCGCGCCCTCGAGCAGAAGCGACAGCGTATCGGCGAGCAGTTCAGCCTGGCCGATGCCCGCATCCCGACATAGCGTCACAAGGCGCTCGCGCTGGGCTTCCTTGAGCTCCTTGATCACCAGCCTGGCCGGATGGTCCGGCTCGGTCAGCTCAGCGGCGGCGTTGGCCATGTCGCAGCCGCGCCCGTCCGCATTGAGCATGGCAGCCGCCTTGCGAACCCAGGCATGCAGCTGGGCAAGCTTGTCACCAGGAAATTCGGCCTCGAACGCATCCCACATAGCGCCCGCCTTGGCCGCATTGGCGCGCAGGCATTCGACGATCAGTTCGTCCTTGGATTCGAAGTGACGATAGAGCGTCATCTTGTTCGTGCCGGCAGCTTCGGTGATGGCGTCGACGCCGACACCCTTGATGCCATGCTTGTGGAACATGTCGCGTGCCGTCTCCAGGATCCGATCCCGGGGACGAGAGCGCTCCACGATGCCGTCTGTCATCATGATCTCCTTTCGTTTCCAAAAAACCCTCGGCCACCTCTTGACTAGGGTGTTACCGGTCTGTAACTTCCAGAATGTTACTTACTGGTAACACCTATATCGTCCACCGTCAATAACAAGGCCGTGAACTGGCCCTGCCGACGAGAGGGACAAGAAACTGCCAATCATGCGGCCTCGGCCGGTGAAAAGATGAAAACGGTTCGCGAGCACGTGCTGCGAATCGACAGACAAGGAGCCGGCCAATGCCACAGCGCCGCGATCTTACCATAGATGAAGCCGTCCGGGATCCGATGATCCGGCTGGTCATGAGAGCCGATGGCGTCGACCCGCGCGCCTTCGAGACGATGCTGCGCTCGCTTGCCGACGCGCAGCGCAACGAGGTGCCGTTGCTGCATTCGCGGGACGACCTCGGTGACAAGCGCGGTCAAAGACTGTCCAGCGTCGCCAGCGCCTTCGGGCGGGCAAGAGCAGCCGGGGAGGCTTGCGTCTCGTGGTAAACTTTTTCATCCACCGTCCGATCTTCGCCTCGGCGATCGCCATCATCATGGTGCTCGCCGGGTCGATTTGTTATTTCCTGCTGCCCGTCTCGCAGTTTCCCGACATCACACCGCCGCAGGTCGTGGTCAGCGCCCACTATCCAGGCGCCAGCGCGCAAGTGGTGGCCGATACGGTGACAACGCCGCTGGAGCAGCAGATCAACGGCGTGCAGGGGATGACCTACATGTCGTCGACGAGCTCCAATGACGGCTCCTCGACCATCACCATCACCTTCGATGTCGGCTATTCGCTGAGCACCGCCGCCGTCGACGTGCAGAACCGCGTCTCGCAGGCCGCCTCGTCGCTGCCGGCGATCGTCAACCAGGGCGGCGTGACGATCAAGAAGCAGAACCCGAACTTCGTCCTCATCGTCAACCTGACTTCGCCCGACAGTTCGGTCGATCCGGTGGCGCTGAGCAACCTTGCCTATCTGCAGGTGGTCGATCCGCTGAAGCGCCTGCCCGGCGTCGGCGATGTGCAGATCTTCGGCGAGCGGCGCTATTCGATGCGCGTCTGGCTCGATCCTGACAAGCTCGCCAATCTCGGCATCACCGCGGTCGATGTGCAGAACGCCATCGCCGAGCAGAATGTCCAGGTGGCGGCCGGCAAGATCGGCCAATCGCCGGCACCCGCCGGCACCGCCTTCGAGATGCAGGTCAACGCCGTCGGCCGGTTGAGCGATCCAAAGGAATTCGGCGACATCGTCGTGCGCGCCAACACCGACACCGGCTCGCTGGTCAGGCTGCGCGACGTCGCCCGCATCGAGCTCGGTGCACTGCAATATTCGTCGTCGGCCTTCTTCGGCAAGGACCCGACCGTGGTGCTCGCCGTCTACCAGATGCCCGGCTCCAACGCGCTCGATCTGCAGCAGCGCGTCAAGGACAAGATGCAGGAGCTGTCGGGCCGCTTCCCGAAGGGCGTGTCCTATGCAATGCACTACGACACGACGCGCTTCGTCTCGGCGTCGATGCATGACGTGCTGATCACGCTCGGCGAAGCGCTGGTGCTGGTCGTCGCCGTGGTGTTCCTCTTCCTGCAAAGCTGGCGCACGACGATCATCCCGACCATCGCCATTCCGGTGTCGCTGGTGGCGACGCTGGTCGTCATGGAGATGCTCGGCTTCTCGCTCAACATGCTCTCCCTGCTCGGCATGGTGCTGGCGATCGGCCTCGTCGTCGACGACGCCATCGTCGTGGTTGAGAATGTCGAACGACAGCTGGAGGCCGGACTCAAGCCGCTTGCGGCGACCAAGGCCGCCATGCGCGAGGTCACCGGACCGATCATCGCCACCACCGCGGTGCTGATGGCGGTGTTCGTGCCGGTCGCCTTCATTCCCGGCGTCTCCGGCAAGCTCTACAACCAGTTCGCGCTGACGGTGGCGATTTCCGTCGGCATCTCGGCCTTTAACTCGCTGACGCTCAGTCCCGCGCTCAGCGCGGCCTTCCTGCGGCATCGCGGCGAGACGCAGTTCGCCCCGTTCCGCTGGTTCAACACCGGCTTCGACAGGCTATCGCACGCCTATGCCAATGGCGTACGCATTCTCATCCGCTTGCGCTGGATCATGCTCGGCCTGTTCGCGGCCGGCCTGGTCGCCACCTACTTCGTCTGGCAGCGCCTGCCCTCGACCTTCCTTCCGGTCGAGGACCAGGGCTATTTCTTCGTCGTCATCCAGTTGCCCGACGGCGCGTCGCTGGAACGCACCGACGCGGTGGCGCAGAAGGCGCGCGACATCCTGCAGGCGACGCCCGGCGTCGAGATTGTCGGCTCGATCAGCGGCCTGAATTTCCTGACCAGTGCGGCGCAGTCGAATTCGGCGGTCGAATTCGCCATCCTGAAGCCGTGGGAGGAGCGCGGTCCCGACCAGAGTGCATCGAAGCTCGTCGCCGATGTGCGCGGCAAGCTGATGCAGATTCCGGAAGCTTTCGCGCTGAGCTTCGATCCGCCTTCTATCCCGGGTATCGGCACCACAGGCGGCTTCGAATTCGTCGTCGAGGATCTGACCGGCCGCGGCAGTTCAGCCCTCAACGATGCGACGCAAGCCGTGATCGCCGAGGCGCGCAAGCAGCCCGAAATCAACCCGCAGCAGCTGTTCTCGCCATTCTCGACCTCGACGCCGCAGTTCAACTACGACCTCGACCGCAGCAAGGCCAAACTGCTCGGCCTCAATCTGCCCGATGTCTTCAACACGCTGCAAATCTATCTCGGCTCGCTCTACGTCAACGACTTCAACCTGTTCGGCCGCACCTTCCGGGTGACCATTCAGGCCGACAAGGATGCACGTGCGGGTGCCGCCGACATTTCGCGGCTCTATGTGCGCAATGCCTCCGGCGGCATGGTGCCGCTCTCGACGCTGGGCAAACTCGTGCCCTTCGTCGGCCCGGAGACCGTGCCGCATTACAACAACAATGCCTCGGCCTCGATCAATGGCGGTGCCGCACCCGGCTTTTCCTCGGGCCAGGCGGTTGCCGCGATGGAACGGGCCGCCGCCATTGCGCTGCCAAGGGATTTCGGTTTCGAATGGACCGGCATCACCTTCCAGGAGCTCAAGGCAGGATCGATCGCGTCCGTCGTCTTCGGCCTCGCCATCGTCTTCGTCTTCCTGATCCTGGCGATGCAGTATGAGAGCTGGGCGATGCCGTTCATGGTGCTGTTGGCGGTGCCACTGGCCCTGTTCGGCGCCTTCGTGGCCCTGTTGCTGCGTGGCATGCAGATCGACGTTTACTCGCAGATAGGCTTCGTCATGCTGATCGGCCTGGCGGCCAAGAACGCGATCCTGATCGTCGAGTTCGCAAGGCGACGGCGCGAAGAAGGCCTCAGCATCGTCGACGCGGCGATGGAGGCGGCCCGGCTCAGGCTGCGGCCGATCCTGATGACGGCCTTCGCCTTCATCCTCGGCGTGCTGCCGCTGATGTTTGCGACCGGCGCCGGTGCGGCAAGCCGGCAGTCGATCGGCACCACCGTGTTCGGCGGCATGGTCGCGGCGACCATCCTGTCGCTGGTGTTCGTGCCGGTGTTCTACGCGGTCATCGAGCAGCTGCGCGAACGCCGCGGCAATGACGAGCCCGCCTCTCAAGACAATGAACCAACGACTGAGCCCGCCTTGCGCCCCCTGGCGGAAGCGGCCGAATAAGATTGGAGACTGATCATGCGTAAATGGAAAATCGCGTTGGGAACGGCCGTCGCACTGGGAGCGATCTCGGTGGCCAGCGTCCACCTGCTCGACATGGGCAACCTCAGCCTCAATGCCGGCACGGCCGCGGCGACGCCTGCTCCGGCGGCATTCGTCATGCCGGTGCCGGTGGTCAGTGTCGTCAAGAAGACGATCCCGATCTACCTGGACTATGCCGCGCGGACGGAACCGATCCGCAGCATCACCTTGCAGGCCAGGATTCCGGGCTATCTGCAGGAGCAGACCGCAGCCGACGGCGTCGACGTCCGGCAAGGCGATCTTCTCTACAAGATCTCGCCTGACGACTTCCAGGCGGCTCTCGACCAGGCCAAGGCGCAAGTGCAGCGCGATACGGCGACGCTCGACTATGCCCGCTCCAACCTCGGTCGCGGCACCGAGCTCGCCAAGAGCGGCTACCTCGCCAAGGACGGCTTCGACCAGCGCACCAGCACCTTGCGCGAGGCACAGGCGTCGCTGGCGGTCAACCAAGCGGCGGTCCGCACGGCGGAGCTCAATCTGAGCTACGCCGAAATCCGGGCGCCGTTTGGCGGGCGTCTCGGCCGCAACCAGGCTTCGGTCGGAACGCTGGTCAGCGTTGCCGGCACCGTGCTCAACACGCTGGTGCAACTCGATCCGATCTACGTCACCTTCAACCCGAGCGAGACGGATCTGGCCGAGATCGAGCAAGCCCGTGCGAACGGCCCGATCGAAGTGGAGGTGCTGCTCCCCGGCCAGACCGAGGCCAGCCAGAAGGGCGAGCTTACCTTCATCGACAATTCGGTCGACCGCTCGACCGGCACGATCACGGCGCGCGCAACGATCGGTAACGGCAAGTTCACGCTGCTGCCCGGCCAATATGTTCGTGTCCGGCTGCATGTGAGAGAGCAGGCCGACGCGCTGATGGTGCCGCAGACGGCGCTGGGCTCGAGCCAGCTCGGCAAATATCTCTATGTCGTCGGCAAGGACAACACGGTCGACCAGCGGCTGGTTTCGCTCGGACCGACGAGCGGCGGTCAGGTCGCCATCCTCAGCGGCGTCGCCGAGGGCGACCAGGTGATCACGGGCAATCTGCAGAAGATCGGACCCGGAGCGCCTGTATCGCCGATACCGGAAAAGCCGGCCACCTGAACACCCCCGTCAGGACCCGGCTTCAGCGCGGCGCCCCGACCTTCCCACAGGTCGCGGGCGCCGCTCGACTGAGCAGTTCCACCAGACCGGCAACATCGGCGCGGTCGGCCTTGGACGCCGGCATGAATGCACAGTAGGGATGCCCGAGGCGCACCGAGACGGAGGAGAGCGCAATCAGCCGACCGGCCTCCAGATCGGCGCGCGCCATGACCCGCTGGCCAAGCGCGATGCCCAGGCCCAGCCTTGCCGAGGCGATCGCAAGGCTGGACAGACCGACGCGCCGCCCGTGCGACGGGTCGGGTGAGCGGCTGCCGCCGGAGGCCGCAAACCAGTCAGCCCAGGTCGGGTGCGAGGCATAGTTCGGCCCCCAATTGGTGTGGATGAACTGGCTCTCGTGCAAATCCGCCAGACTGGGATCGCCATTGCCGTGCCGGTGCCAGAATTCCGGCGCACAGACCGGCAGGACGTCGTCATGAACGAGACGGACGAGTTTCAATCCGGGATAGTGATAATCGCCATAGCTGATGCGCAGGTCGATGTTCTGGCGCATCAGGTCGACCGGATCGTCCTCGACCCGAACGTCGATCGCCATCTGCGGAAAGGCATCGAGAAGTACCGCCAGCCTCGGCGCCAGCCACAGTTCGGCCAGCGAGAACGGCACGCTGACGACCAGGCGCGTCCGCATCCCGCCCTCCAGCATGCGCTGGCCTATGGCGGCGATGTCTCCTAGCGCCTTCGCCGTCTGTGGATAGATGGCGTGGCCGGCGTCGGTGAGCGCGATGCGATTGCCGCTGCGCACGAACAATTGCTTGCCGAACCAGTTCTCAAGATTGCGTATCTGCTGGCTGACCGCTGCAGAGGACACACCGAGTTCAGAGGCGGCCAGAGTGAAGCTGCCGGCACGCGCCGCAACCTCGAAAGCCTTGATCGCATTCAACGGAGGTAGCCGTTCCACATCGATTCCGTAAGTTTTTCTTAGCCAATCCTAACTATTTTCGGCGTTGAGAGAAAGATTTTTTTGCCGTCTCATAGGCTCGAAACCTTCGGAGCCATGACGATGAAAGACATCCTCGATCTCGATCGCTATCCGCTCGACCGCGAAGGCAGCGCCGAATGGCAGCGCCTTGTCGAACAATCCGTCGCCGCGCTCGAAGCCGACGGCATGTTCAATCTGGAAGGGTTTTTGCGCCCCGGCGTGGCGGAACAAGCCGTGCGCGAAATCCAGCCGGTGATGGCCGCGCGCTCGCATGTGCACAAGCGGATGCACAACATCTACTTCAAGCCCGACATTCCCGAGCTTGCACCCGACCATCCGGCGCTGCGCAAGGTGGAGACCATCAGCCACACCGTCTGTGCCGACCAGATTCCTGGCAGTGTCGTGCTCGCCATCTACGAATACGAACCGCTACTGCGCTTCCTGGCAGCGACGATGGGCAAGACCAGGCTGCATGTCATGCAGGATCCGTTGGCGCGAACCAATGTCATGGCCTATCGCGCCGGCGAGGCTTTGAACTGGCATTTCGATCGTTCCGAATTCACGACGACGCTGTTGTTGCAGGCAGCGGAGCGTGGCGGCGACCTCGAATACCGCACCGATCTGCGATCTGACTACAATCCCAACTATGACGGAGTCGCAAGGCTGCTGGAGGGGCGCGATCCCGATGCAAAGATCCTGCGCATGAAGCCCGGCACGCTGAATGTCTTCCGCGGCAAGAACACCGCGCATCGCGTCACCACGGTCGAAGGCGAGCGCGAGCGCATGATCGCGGTGTTTTCCTACTATGAGAAGCCCGGCGTGATGTTCAGCGCCGAGGAGCGCGTCGGCTTCTACGGCCGTGCCGCCTGAGACCGAAAGGCCGACATGCCAACGGTCCCCAAGAATCCGAAGATGACCTCTTGTTAGATTGTCGACAATCTGCTTGTCTTGCTTTCGATTTCCCTGGGAGTGGCCGAATGGCGAAAGCGGATTTCAGTCCGATTGCGGACACGACGCGACGCGCCGAGATCGTCGCGCTGTTGCGGCGCGCGATCCTGACCGGGCAGCTCGCACCCGGCCAGAAGCTCAACGAGCTGCGGATTTCCGAACAGATGCGGGTCAGCCGCGCGCCGTTGCGCGAGGCAATGCGCGAACTTGTCCAGGAAGGCATCCTGACCAGCATCCCCTATGCCGGCACCTTCGTCATCGAGGTCACAGCCAAGGACATCGACGATGCCTATTCGTTCAACAAGGTGATGGACGAGCTGGCCATCGAGCGGGCGTGGCCGCTGCGCGACCAGCGCTTCTTCGACGAGCTCGACCGGCGTCACGAAGCCGTGAAGCAGGCGACCCGTGCGTTGGACACGACACGCCAAATCGAAACCGCGCTGCAACTGCATGGCCTGATCTACGAATGGGCCGACAATTCGGTGCTGCTGGAAACCTGGCAGCGGCTGACCAGCCGGCTGCAGATGTATTTTGCGCTCCACCAGCATGCCCGCAATGAGCCGGTGCCGGCCGAAGACGTTCACGAAACCTATGTGCGGTTGCTGAAGGGCAAGGACATGCGTGCAGCCCAGCGCCATGCCAGGGAGCACATCGATCTCGATTTCGAGGAGTTGCTTGCCTACGCGCGCGGCCTCGAACAACGCCCGTCGAGGGGCGCCTGACCCGTTCCCAACACCACAGACAGCGGACAAGACACGTGCAGATCGAGACCATCAAGGCCTACCATGTCGTGCAGCCCTTCGTGGACGGGCCATACCGCATGTCGAAGGGGCGCGAGGCCGACGCTTTCGACGCGGTGATCGTGTCCATTGCATCAGACAGCGGCATCACCGGCTGGGGCGAGATGGCGCCGCTCGGCAATTTTTACTCGGCCGCCTTCCCGGCCGGCGTTCGCGCCGGCGTGGTCGAGATCGCGCCGCATCTGATCGGCCATGATCCGCGCGGACTAGCCAGCATCGGCCGGCTGCTGGACACGGTGTTCAAGGGTCATCCCTACATCAAGTCGGCGCTCGACATGGCCTGCTGGGATCTGGCGGGGCGCGCCGCCGACGTGCCGCTGGTCACGCTGCGCGGCGGCAAGGAAAGCGACACCGCAGAACTCTACAAGGTCGTCACGCACGGCAGCGTCGACGCCATGGCCGCGCTGGCCAAGCGCATCGTCAAGGACGGCTTCCACCGGCTACAGGTCAAGGTCGGCGGCAATGTGCATGACGACATCGAACGTGTCACCGCGGTCGCCGCCTCAGTGCCGAAAGGCACTGTCATCTTCTGCGACGCCAATGCCGGCTGGACGCCCTATCAGGCTCGCCAGTTCGCCGACGCGACGCGCAGCATCGACTACACGTTCGAGCAGCCCTGCACCACGATCGATGAAAACATGTCGGTGCGCCGCATGCTCGACAAGCCGATGGTGCTCGACGAATCCGTCACCTCGCTCGAGGCGATGCTGGAAATTCATCGCCTGGGTGCGGCCGACGGGCTGACCCTGAAGATCTCGCGCCTTGGCGGGGTGACGAAGACGCGCCAGATCCGCGACGTTGCTGTCGACCTCGGCTTCATGATCACGGTCGAGGACACGGGCGGCGCCGAGATCGACACCGCGGCCATGGCGCATCTGTCGTTGTCGACGCCGGAAGAGCGCCGGCTGCATGCCATCGCCTTCCATGAATGGGTGACGGTGCGCACGGCGTCGAACATGCCGCCGGTCACCGGCAGCCGCATGGGCATTCCGGACGGACCGGGCCTCGGCATCGACGTCGTTCCCGACCTGCTGGGCAAGCCTTTCTTCGAGGTCGGCCGCTGAGATGAAGATCCGCAGCATCAAAGCCACGCCGATCAATTTGCGCCTCGAGGCGCCCTATGCCTGGGTGTTCGGCGAACTCGACGGCTTTTCGCCGACCATTGTCGAGATCGAGACGGAGGATGGCTTGATTGGCCTCGGCGAAGCGCCGACGCCAGCGGCGGCCGCGATTATCAACGATGTCCTGGCGCCACGGCTGGTCGGCCGCGATGCCTTCGACATCGCCGGCGCCGAGCATGTCTGCCTGCCCTTTTGGACCGGCGTGCAGTCGATCAACGACCGCACCCGCATCATGGCCTTCGGCGCCATCGAGATGGCGTTGTGGGACCTGCGCGGCAAGGCGTGGAACCAGCCGCTCTACCAGTTGCTTGGCGGCGCCGTGCGCAAGGACATCCCGTTCACCGACTATTTTTCGCTGCGCGGTGATGGGCCAAAGGTGAAGGGCGAGACGACGCCGGAAGAAGTCGCCGATTATTGCGTCGAATTGCACGAGACGCACGGAACGACCTTCTTCGAAGGCAAGTTCTCGACCGATGATCCGAAAATCTCGTTAAAAATGGTCGAGCTGATCCGCCGTAAACTCGGCGACGATGCCATGATCCGCATCGATTCCAACCAGGCCTATTCGCTCAGCACCGCGCGTCGCCTAGCGCGGCCGCTGGAAGACCTCGGCGTGCGCAACTGGGAGGATCCGGTGGCGACGATCGAGGAGATGCGCGAATTGCGGCGCCATTGCTCGATCCCGTTTTCGACCCACAACATCGACATTGCGCGCGCCATGGAAACCAAGGTGCCGGACGCCTTCGTCGGCAACCCGACAACGCATGGCGGCATAAGCCGGCTGCTGCGCTTCGTCGGCGCCTGCGAGCACGCCGGCATCGATTTCTGGTGCTACAGCGGCGACAGCGGCATCGGCAGTGCCGCCTATCTGCACCTGTGCGCGGCACTTGGTTGGATCAGGGAGCCGAACCAGTCGCTGTTTCGCATGCTGCCGATGGATGTCACCGAGGAAGGGCCGTTTTCGCCAAGGAACAATTTCGTGCGCGTTCCGGAAGGTCCCGGTCTCGGCGTCACCTTGTCGCGCGAGAACCTCGCTGCCTGTCACAGAGACTTTACCGAGAAAGGACCGTGCAACAAGTATCATGACCCGGCAAAGCCCGGAACCTATCGCCGTTTGCCGCTGAACTAGACGGCGGCAGCCGGCCAGACAGCGGCCAAGAGACGAGAAGCCAACCGCGCGACTTCGGTCAGGAAGGTTGGACAAGACGATGGAGCAGTGCAGCCAGGAAGCCGGCGCGTCCACGCCACGACTGGATGGACCGGACAAAACCG
Organism: Mesorhizobium sp. M7A.F.Ca.MR.245.00.0.0; assembly: GCF_003997415.1. NCBI lineage: Bacteria > Pseudomonadati > Pseudomonadota > Alphaproteobacteria > Hyphomicrobiales > Phyllobacteriaceae > Mesorhizobium > Mesorhizobium sp. M7A.F.Ca.MR.245.00.0.0. Next base: position 88,036 of record NZ_RZTE01000012.1, read on the forward strand.
CATGCTAAGGTTTCGGTCGACAGACCTCTCTGGCGGCCGAAAAATGGAGCAATCCACGAGATTTCGTCAACCATAAGAAATAGGGGAAAGGGTAAAAACCCATGAGCAAGAACTACACCATTCTCGACCTGATCCGGCGCAATCGCACGCCGCTTGAAAATCACCTGATCGACGGCCTCGTCGACGGTCGTGTCAGCCGCCGCGACTTCGTCCGGCACGGCAGCCTGCTCGGTCTGTCGCTGCCGCTGCTGGGCCGCATCGGCATGGTAGCCGGCCTTGGCGGCATGCCGACGCTGGCACGCGCCCAGGGCGCACCCGGCGCCACCATCCGTGTCGCCAGCAGCGTGCCGGCAGCAACGATCGACCCAGTCACCATTGCGGACGCCGGCGGCCTGCTGGTCATGCAGCAGGTTGCGGAATTCCTGTGCGTCGACGGCCCCGACCTCGTGCTGCAGCCGGCGCTGGCCGAAAGCTGGAAGCCGAACGACAATGGCACTGTTTGGACCTTCAAGCTGCGCAAGGGCGTAAAATTCCACAGCGGCGGCGAGATGAAGGCCGACGACGTCGTGGCCAGCATCGACCGCCTTGCCGACCCGGCCAACTCGTCCAATGCGCTGTCGGTGTTCACCGGCATCCTGCAGAAGGGGGCCTCCAAGAAGGTCGACGACTACACGGTGGAATTCCACCTCGATGCGCCGAACGGCAATTTCCCCTACATGCTGTCGTCCGACAACTACAACGCCGTCATCATCCCGGCGAGCTACAAGGGCGACTACGAAAAGAGCTTCGACGGCACCGGGCCTTTCAGGATCGAGAAATACACGGCAAAGGTCGGCGCATCCTTCGTCCGCAATGAGGACTATTGGGGGCCGAAGGCATTGCCCGAGCGCACCGAATTCACCTTCTTCACCGACATGCAGCCGCAGATCCTGGCGCTGCAGGGCGGACAGGTCGACATCATCAACCAGATGCCGGTGTTGGCCGGTGTCGCTCTGCTCAACGATCCGAACATCGACATCATCAGCCTGAAGTCGTCGGCCCATCAGCAACTGCACATGCGCTGCGACGAGGGCCCGTTGAAGGATGCGCGCGTGCGCCGTGCCATTGCGCTCTGCCTCGATCGCGACAAGCTGGCCGCCGGCCTGATGAAGGGACGCTCCGCTCTGGGCAATGACAGCCCGTTCGCCGCCGTCTACCCTTCGACCGATACGAGCGTGCCGCAACGCAAGCAGGATATCACCCAGGCCAAGCAGCTCATGGAAGCAGCCGGCCTTGGCCAGGGCTTCAAGATAACCCTGACCACCGAACGCTACCTGGAAATCCCTGAATACGCCCAGCTCATCCAAAACTGGGTCAAGGAGATCGGCGTCCAACTCGACCTCAACATCCTCGACCAAAGCGGCTATTACGGAGACGCGGTGTTCGGCAAGTCGAACTGGCTGGATTCGGTGATGGGCATCACCGACTATGGTCACCGCGGCGTGCCGAATGTCTATCTCGCGGCACCGCTGAAGAGTGAAGGCACCTGGAACGCGGCACACTTCAAGAACAAGGACTATGACGCGCTGGCGACCAGCTACATCGCGGCCCTCGATCTCGAGGCGCAGAAGGCCGACGCCGGCAAGATCCAGAAGCTGCTGCTCGAGGAAACGCCTGTCATCTTCGGCTATTTCTACGACTATCTGACGGCGACGGCGAAGGGCGTGGCCGGCGTACAGCCGACCGCCATGTCGCAGCTGTTCCTCGACAAGGCATCGAAGGCCTGAACGGAAGGGAAAGCCAATCCTCTAACAGCCAGCTCCCGCATGGGGGCTGGCTCCACAAGGAGTCCTAGCCATTCTCTCCTTCCTTGTCCGGCGTGTCTCGCTGTCGCTCGTCACGCTGTTCCTGCTCAGCATCATGGTGTTCCTGGGCGGCCAGGTGCTGCCCGGCAACGTCGGGCGCGCCATATTGGGTCCGTTCGCAGACCAGCGCGCGGTCGACGCGCTCAATCACACGCTCGGCGTCGATCGCCCGCTGCTAACGCAATACTGGAGCTGGATCTCCAACTTCGTCCAGGGCGACATGGGTACGTCCTACATCTTCCGCTCGCCGGTCGCGCCTTTCGTCATCGATGCGCTCGGCAATTCGATGAAGCTGGCGGCGGTCGCCTTCGTGCTGGTGGTGCCGATCGGCATCCTCGGCGGCGTCGCTGCCGCACTCAACCTCAACCGGCCGCTCGACCGCATCATCAGCCTAGGCGGCCTGTCGGTGACCGTGCTGCCCGAGTTCGTCACCGGCATCATCCTGATCCTGATCTTCGGCGTGTGGCTGCGCTGGCTGCCGATCTCAGCCGCATGGCCGCGCGATGCCGGCTTTTTCACCCAGCTCTATTACCTGATCCTGCCCTCGCTGCCGCTGTTCCTGGTGCTGTTCGGCTACATCGCCCGCATGGCACGCTCCGGCATGATCGAGGCGCTCGATTCCGACTACACGCGAACGGCCGTGCTCAAGGGCCTGCCCTGGCGCACGGTGATCTGGCGGCATGTGCTGCGCAACGCGCTGCTGCCGACCATCACCGTCATCGCGACGCAGACCGGCTACCTCATCGGCGGCCTTGTCGTCATCGAAACGCTGTTTCGCTACCAAGGCATCGGGTCGCTGATCTTCACTGCCGCGCGCGGCAAGGATTTCCCGATGCTGGAGTCGGGCATCCTCACCATCGGCATTGTCTATGCCGTGGCCACCCTTGTCGCCGACTTCCTCTATTCCGTGCTCAATCCGCGTATCCGTCTGGGGTCAGATCAATGAGCGCCGTCCAAACCAGCTCTCCGACACCAGACGACACGCGCCGGCGCGGCCCGCTGGCGGAGGTCTTTTACTCGCTGCTGCGCTCGCGCACATTCCTTGTCGGTTTCGCCATCGTGCTCTTCTGGGTTGCCTGTGCGCTGTTGGGCGAGCATTTCGCACCTTACGATCCGCTCGCCGACGACATCATCAACGCGCTGGCGCCGCCCTCTTCCGAACACTGGTTCGGCACCGACCAAATCGGCCGCGACGTCTTCTCGCGCGTCATCGTCGGTTCGCGCGACATCCTGACCGTCGCACCGCTGGCAACCTTGCTGGCGACGGTAGCCGGCACGGCGCTTGGCCTCCTTACCGGCTATTTTCGCGGTCTCGTCGACGATGTCGTCAGCCGCATCCTCGAAGCCTTCATGGCGATCCCGGTGGTCATCGTTGCGCTGTTGGCCATCGTTGCGCTCGGCACCTCCAAGACGACGGTCATCGTCGTCATCGGCCTGAGCTTCGCGCCGATCATCGCGCGCACCGTGCGCTCGGCGGTGCTGGCCGAGCGCGAGCTCGACTATGTCGCCGCCGCACAACTCAGGCATGAAAGTGCCCTGCATACGATGTTCGTCGAGATCCTGCCCAACGTCATCCCGCCGATCCTGGTCGAAACCACCGTGCGGCTCGGCTATGCCATTTTCGCCGTCGCCACGCTCTCCTTCATGGGCTTTGGCATCCAGCCGCCCTCGCCCGACTGGGGGCTGTCGATCTCCAACAATTACGGCATGATCGGCGGCGGCTTCTGGTGGACGGTGCTGTTCGATGCGCTCGCCATCGCTTCGCTGGTGATCGGCGTCAATCTGGCGGCCGACGGCGTTCACGGAGCGCTCAATGACTAACTCCGCCAAGGCCGAAAACGCACTCGAACTCACCGATCTTTCGGTGGCCTACCGCGTCGCCGGCCGCAATCGCGCCGTGCTGCGCAACCTCAGCCTCACCATCGGCCAGGGCGAAGCCTATGGGCTGGTCGGCGAGTCCGGTTGCGGCAAGTCGACAGTGGCGCTCACCGTCGTGCGCTATCTGCCGAGAAATGGCTCGATCACCGGCGGCGCGATCTCGCTCGACGGCCAGAATGTGATGAAACTTGACGCCGAAGCGCTCAGGCGGGCGCGCGCGGAAAGCGTCTCCATGGTCTATCAGGACCCGGGCAAGGCGCTGAACCCATCGATCCGCGTCGGCCGTCAGCTGACCGAGATTTTTGAACTCGGCGGCGTTTCGGGACGAGCGGCCACTGACCGGGCGATTGCGATGCTGAACCGCGTGCGCATCTCCGACCCCGTCAGCGTCATGCAGCGCTACCCGCACCAGCTTTCCGGCGGCATGCAGCAACGCGTGGCGATTGCCATGGCGCTGGCCAACGATCCGTCGATGCTGATCCTCGACGAGCCGACCACCGGCCTCGATGCGACGGTGGAGGCCGAAGTGCTCGACCTGATCGCACAGCTCAGGCAGGAACTGTCGGCCTCTATCCTGTTCATCAGCCACAACCTCGCCGTCGTTTCCAACATGTGCGACCGGGTCGGCGTGCTCTATGCCGGCATGCTGGTCGAGGAAGGGCCGACGGAGGTCGTGTTTAACGATCCGCGCCATCCCTACACGGTCGCCCTGCTGCGTTGCCTGCCGCGCGGCGGCCAACGCAAGGATCAGGGCCGGCTCGACACCATTCCGGGTTTCCTGCCCGGCATCGGGGCCGACATCAAGGGCTGCGCCTTCGCCGATCGCTGCGCGCTCGCCGACGATCGCTGCCGCAGCGAATTGCCGCCGCTCTATGATCTGGGCGGCCGGCTGTCGCGCTGCTTCCATCACGACAAGGCGCAAGCGCTGCCGCGTGCCACACCGAGCGATGTGGCGCCCGCCCCAAAGCCGGCGGCAGCACCGGTGCTGCGCGTCGCCGGGTTGAACAAGACCTATTCCAGCCACGGTCATGCACTGCGCGCCGTCAAGGATGTTTCGGTCGATTTGCGGCCCGGCGAGACGCTCGGGCTGGTCGGCGAATCCGGCAGCGGCAAGACGACCTTCGCCAGGCTGCTGCTCGGCCTGGTGCCGCCCGACGACGGCGGCACCATCGAACTTGAGGGCAAGGCGCTGGCGCCCAGGCTGGAGAACCGCAGCGACGACCAGATCAAGGCGATGCAGATCGTCTTCCAGAACCCGGACTCCGCACTCAACCGCTCGCATTCGATTCGCCATCTGATCGGCCGGGCGCTGAAGCGGCTGGCCGGCCTCTCCGGCAAGGCGCTGGAGGCGCGCCTCAACGACCTCGTCCGCTCTGTGCGGCTCACCGACCGCCATCTGGCCGTCAAGCCGCGCCAGCTCTCCGGCGGCCTGAAGCAGCGCGTCGCCATTGCGCGCGCCTTCGCCGGCAATCCGCGCATCGTGGTGTGCGACGAGCCGACCTCGGCGCTCGACGTCTCGGTGCAGGCTGCGATCCTCAATCTGCTCGCCGACCTTCAGTCGAAGGAAGACGTCAGCTACATCTTCATCTCGCACGACCTTGCCGTGGTGCGTTACCTCTCCGACAAGATCGCCGTGCTCTATCTCGGCCGCATCATGGAACTCGGACCGTCGGAAGATGTCTTTTCCGGCCCGCATCACCCCTATACCGAGGCGCTTTTGTCGGCCGTGCCCAAACTCGACCAGACCGATACGGCACGCATTCGTCTCGACGGCGAGATCCCCAGCGCCACCAGCCCGCCGTCAGGCTGCGTGTTCCACACGCGCTGCCCGCGCAAGATCGGCCCGATCTGCGAGCAGCAGGAGCCGCCACTCGGCGAGGCCCAGCCCGGCCATTCCATCCGCTGCCACATTCCTTACTCCGAACTGGCCAGGCTGCAGAGAGCGGTCGTGACCGAGCCGGCATAGCGCTCTCGCTCGCGTGGCTTGGCCGGTCAGATCTGGCCGGCCATGCTGAGAGCACGGTCACCTTCTGAAAAGCCCTGCCCTTCGGCCCAGTCCCTGGCCAGCGTGCGCAGACCTGTGAGCGCGACATCCAGAACATCCGAGGACACGGGGTTCGAGGGATAGGCGAGGTAGATCGGCCGCTGGAATACCGGTGTGTTGTCGATGCGCCGCATCTCGCCGCGCTCGATATGACCGCTGACGGCACTGAGCGGCAGATAGGCGGCGGCCTGCTGCGACTGCACGTGCTGCAGCCCGATGAAGACCAGCCCGGCCGAAATCGCCGGCTTGACCATGCCGGCAAAGGCGCGGTCGTGCTCGATGCGGAACTCCAGTCCCCAGTCCATCAGGATATAGTTTTCGGTCCATGGCTTGGTCTGTGCGGCGTGCTGGACGAGCACCACCTGATCGACGGCCAGCGTCTCGTAGACAATGCCGGGATGCGGTCGCGGCAGATAGAGGATGCAGATGTCGAGCAGGCCTTCCGCCAGCTGGTCGATCGCCAGATCCGGGAAACTGCCTTCAAGCCGCAGCGCCACGTTCGGCCGCCTGGCGCGCATCCACTCGACCCATGGCGAGGTGATGCGGTCCCAGAGATAGGCAGGCGCGGTCAGCCGCAGCAAGGTTTCGTAGCCATCGGGAACGGCGATATCCTGCCGTGATTGCTCCCATGTGCGGGTGATGGACGATGCGTGCGGCAGGAACTGCCGGCCGGCAGGCGTCAGCGTGACGCCATCGCGGTCGCGCACGAAAAGCCGGCGCCCCAGCTGCTCCTCCAACCCCCTGATCCGCGCGCTGACGGTGGACTGGGCGAGGTTGAGCCGGCCAGCCGCGACGGTGAAGCTGCCATGCGTGGCGACTTCGAGAAAGCTGCGCAGATTCTCAGTGTCCATGCCCACCTCTTGCATCGAAAATTTCGATGACCCCTATCAAAAAATATCGCTTTCCGGCGGCAGTCAACAATGAACTAGATGACTGAACCCCAGACAAGCGAGGAATCCAGCCATGCCCAAGCATTTCCGGATGATCGACAACGCTCGCAGAACACTCACTGCAATCGAAAATTCCGCTGTCGACGAATTGCTGGCCGGCAGGATGGACCGCCGCGACTTCCTGCGCCATGGCAGCGTGCTTGGGCTTTCCTTGCCGTTCCTGGGCAGTCTCGTCGCGGCCGCCGGCCTCCGCACACAGCAGGCCCGCGCCGAGGGCAAGCCGGGCGGCACGGTGCGCGCCGGCGTGGCGACGCCGGGCGGCGCCATCGATCCCGTCACCTACTATGACAGCGGCAGCTACCAACTGGTTTTCCAAACCGCCGAGTTTCTCTGCATCACGCAGCCGGACCTCACTTTAAAGCCTGTGCTGGCAGAGAGCTGGGCGCCGAACGAGGATGGCAGCGTGTGGACCTTCAAGCTGCGCAAGGGCGTGAAATTCCACAATGGCGAGGATTTCAAGGCCGACGACGTCGTCGCGACCTTCGACCGGCTGGCCGATCCCAACGGCGCTTCCAACGCGCTTTCGGTGTTCAAAGGCCTTCTTTCGAAGGGCGGCACCCGGAAGGTCGACGACCACACCGTCGCCTTCCATCTCGATGCGCCGAATGGCAGCTTTCCCTATTCAGTGTCGATCGACAATTACAACGCCGTCATCCTGCCGGCGAGCTACAAGGGCGATTACGAAAAGACGTTCGAAGGCACCGGGCCGTTTCGGCTGGAGACTTACACACCAAAGGTTGGCGCGACCTTCATCCGCAATCCCGACTATTGGGGCGAGAAGGCGCTGCCCGACCGGCTCGAATTCAAGTTCTACGGCGACGTGCAGCCGCGCATCCTGGCCCTGCAGGCCGGCGAAGTCGACATTCTCGATGCTGTTCCGCTCGATGTCAGCCAGGTGGTGCTGAACAGTCCTGATATCACCGTGTTGCGTGTCGCTTCGACCGCGCACCGCCAGTTGCACATGCGCTGCGATACCGGCCCCTTCACCGACAAGCGCGTGCGCCAGGCGCTGGCGCTGTGCATCGACCGCTCCAAGCTGGTCGACGGCTTGTGCCGCGGCATGGCGGCGACTGGCAATGACAGCCCGTTCGCGCCGGCCTTCCCCGCGACCGACAAGTCGATGCCGCAACGCGTCCAGGACATCGCCAAGGCCAAGCAGTTGCTCGAGGCGGCGGGTCTCGCCGAAGGCTTCGACATCACGCTGACCACGCTGCGCTATTCCGACATTCCGGGCTATGCGCAATTGTTCCAGAATTTCGCCAAGGAGATCGGTGCGCGCATCTCGCTCAACATCGAGGACCAGGACAAATATTACGGCAAAGCGGTGTTCGGCCAGTCGGACTGGCTGGACAGCCCGCTCGGCATCACCGACTACGCGCATCGCAGCGTGCCAAACGTCTTCCTCAAGAGCCCGTTGGTCAGCGACGGCCCTTGGAACGCGGCGCATTTCAAGAGCCCGGCCTATGATGGCATGGTCACCAGCTATCTCAAGGCGCTCGATGCCGGCGCGCAGCGCGCTGCCGCCTCCGACATCCAGAAATTGCTGCTCGACGAGACGCCTGTCATCTTCAGCTATTTCCCCGATCTGCTGGTGCCGGTGCGCAAGAATGTCAGCGGCCTTCCGCCGATCGCGGCCGGCCTGCTGCTCGACCGCGTGTCGTTGAGCTGATCGTGCGCCAGCGCCCGATGACAAAAGAAACAAAACGGGAGACTACCATTCGCAAGCCCCATCTGCGCGGCCGTGGGCCGCATTTTCCGCTGCTCGACACCATTGTGCAGTATGAATTCGAGCCGGGCTACATAGCCTTCACCATGCCGACGCAGAAGCGCCTGCGTGTGCAGGTGGGATCGATGACCGTGGCCGATACGACCAATGCCTTGGTGTTCTACGAATCCGATCACCTGCCGGTCTACTACTTCCCGATCGGCGACGTTCGCGAGGAATTCCTGCTGCCGAGCAAGACGACGACAGAGGACCCGTTCAAGGGCACAGCCACCCACTACTCGCTCAACACCGGCATCACGCTGGTCGAGGACGCGGCCTGGCGCTATCTCGATCCGATCAAGGGCTGTCCGCCGATATCGGACTACATGTCGTTCACCTGGAGCAAGATGGGCCACTGGTTCGAGGAGGACGAAGAAATCTTCGTCCACGCCCGCGATCCGTTCCGCCGGGTCGACTGCCTCCCGTCGTCGCGGCGCGTGCAGGTCATTCTCGACGGCGAACAGGTCGCCGATTCACGCCGCGGCGTGTTCCTGTTCGAAACCGGCCATCCGGTGCGCCACTATCTGCCGATCGCCGATACGCGGCTCGATATGTTCGCGCCCAGCCGCTACATTTCGCGCTGTCCTTACAAGGGCATCTCCAACTATTATCACGTGACGACCAAGGCCAAGCGTCACGAGAACCTGGTCTGGTATTATCCCGAGCCGGTGCACGAGGCGGAGCGCATCAAGGGGCTGGTCTGCTTCCACCACGAACTGGTCGACAAGATCCTGGTCGATGGCGTCGAAATCCCGAAGGAAGCCACGGCCGCGTCGAGCGGTTATTTCTGAGTATCGACGCCGCTTGAGCCATTTGCGCGCGGGCGCTTGATCGAAGCACGGCTCAGCGCATACCCTCCCTGGGCCAGGGAGGGCACTCGATGGATCTTTTCAAACTGAACGGCGATGTCGCGCTGGTCACCGGCGCCGGCAGCGGCATCGGCCAGGCAATCGCGATCGGACTGGCCGAGGCAGGCGCCGACGTCGCCTGTTTCGGCCATGCATCGAAGGGTGGGCTGGACGAAACCGCGCACCGGATCACGGCGCTCGGCCGCAAAGCGCTGGTGCTGACCGGTACAGTGACATCGCAGAGCGATCTCGCGACGGCGATCGATCGCGTCGAGAGCGAACTCGGTGCGCTCACCGTCGCCGTCAACAATGCCGGCATTGCCGGCTCCGAGCCCGCCGAGACGATGCCGCTGGAGACGTGGCAGAAGGTTCACGACGTCAATGTCGCCGGCGTGTTCCTGTCCTGTCAGGCCGAAGCGCGCAAGATGCTGGCGCGAGGCAAGGGCTCGATCATCAACATCGCCTCGATGTCGGGCACCATCGTCAACCGCGGCCTGACGCAGGCGCACTACAACTCTTCGAAGGCTGCCGTCATCCACATGTCCAGGAGCCTCGCCATGGAGTGGGCCGATCGCGGCCTGCGCGTCAATGTGGTTAGTCCCGGTTACACGCTGACGCCGATGAACAAGCGGCCAGAGGTGGCGGAAGAGGTGAAGATCTTCAAGCGCGACACGCCGATGGGGCGCATGGCGGCGCCGGAGGAAATGGTCGGGCCGACGGTGTTCCTCGCCAGCCGCGCAGCGAGCTTCGTCACCGGCCTCGACCTGATTGTAGATGGCGGCTACGTCTGCTGGTAAGAGCTCAGCTTCGCCTGCAGTCTGAATTTGTACGTCTCGCGAAGCGTTAGTCGTTGCGCGACATGAACCTTGGTATATATAATTTCATCCTATGAAACGGCCTTGGCGAGATGGGGCTTACCAGGCGGGTAGCCGAGATCATACGACCTTGATGGCTCGCACCTTGCAGGGCGCCGCAGGACTGGCATTCGATCCGCAGATGACCGCTCCCTCAGCGATCCGTCGGCAGTCATGACGCCGACACTCCGATCCTGTGCCATCATCACCAGAATTGAGCACCATCTTGCCTGCACTGGCCAAAGCCGGGGCAATAATTTGGCGCCGACGGCCTTGCGCAAAGACCAGTCTTTCCAACACAATCAAGAAAAGCCGCAAGAAGGGAACGGACGATAATTTTCACAGCTTGAAGGAGAACAAGCATGTCATTTCGCAGCCAGATCTCGAAACTCTCGATGAGCGCCGTCGCGCTCGCGACATTAAGCCTGCTGACACCTTCCGCCCAAGCCGCCGCACCGGAATCCAACGATCCGATCAAGATCGCGCTGTTCGACTGGACCAGCGTCAACCTCAACGCCAAGATCCTCGGCGGCATCCTGGAAAAGCTCGGCTATACCGTCGAATATCCGACCGCCGACTACCTCTCCAGCCTGACCACCGGTCTCACCAATGGCGATCTCGATGTCGGCATGGAATTCTGGGACACGACCGCCGGCGAGGCCATGAAGGCCTCCGATGCGACAGGCCAGACCGAACGGCTGGGCAAGCTCGGCCCCAAGGCCAAGGAAGAATGGTGGTTTCCCGAATACATGAAGGAGAAGTGCCCCGGCCTGCCCAATTGGGAAGCGCTGAAGGATCCGAAATGCGCCGAAGCCTTCTCGACGGCGGAGACCGCACCGAAGGGGCGCTATCTCGGCGGCCCGGTAACATGGGAAGGCTTTGACGACGAGCGCGTCGAAGCGCTGAAACTGCCCTTCACCGTCATCCATGCCGGCACCGACGCGGCGATGTTCGCCGAGTTGGACTCGGCCTATCAGCGCAAAGCGCCGATCATGCTGTGGATCTATTCGCCGCATTGGGCGCCGGCCAAATACAAGGGCGAATGGGTTGAATTCCCCGAATACACGCCCGAGTGCTACAACGACCCGAAATGGGGCACCAACCCCGACGCCAAATATGATTGCGGCAAGCCGCATGGCGAGATCTGGAAGTACTCCTGGGCCGGCATGAAGGACAAATGGCCGGTCGCCTACAAGGTGGCGAAGGCCTACACGGTCGACACCGACGAGCTCAACAAGATGAGCGGCGAGATCGATCTCGGCGGCAAGACGCCGGAAGACGTCGCCGCCGCCTGGATCGCCGCCCACGAGGCCGACTGGAAAGCCTGGGCGCAGTGATCGTTCCGACTGGAAGATGAGACCCGGCAGTTGATCAGGCGGGCCTCGGTTCTTGTGCTCCAGAAGGACGTTTGAATGACGGACAAGACTGAACAGGGCGCCAAGGGGGCGGGCACGCCAAAAGATGCCCGCCCGATAAAGCTTGCCTGCCGCAATGTCTGGAAGCTGTTCGGATCGAACGCGGCCAATTTCATCCGCGAACGCGACGGCAAGGCCAGCATGGCCGACGTCACCGCCGCAGGGCTGGTCGGCGCGGTGCGCGCCGTCGACCTCGAAATCCTCCAGGGCGAGATTTTCATCATCATGGGCCTGTCGGGCTCCGGCAAGTCGACGCTGGTGCGCTGCATGTCGAGGCTGATCGAGCCGACCCACGGCAAGGTCGAATTCGAAGGCAAGGATCTGCTGAAAATTTCGGATGCAGCGCTGATCGAGTTGCGACGACACCGCATGGGCATGGTGTTCCAGAATTTTGCCCTGCTGCCGCACCTCAACGTGCTGGAGAACATCGCCTTCCCGCTCAGCATCCAGGGGCAGGACCGGCCGACACGCGAGGCACGGGCGCGCGAGGTCATCGAACTTGTCGGCCTGCGCGGCCGCGAGCATTTCTATCCGCGCGAATTGTCCGGCGGCCAGCAGCAGCGGGTCGGCATCGCCCGAAGCCTCGCGACAAAACCGGAAATCTGGTTCCTCGACGAGCCGTTCTCGGCGCTCGACCCGCTGATCCGCCGCGAAATGCAGGATGAGCTGATGCGGCTGCAAACCATGCTGCACAAGACCATCGTCTTCATCACCCATGATTTCGACGAGGCGATCCGGCTGGCCGACCGCATCGCCATCATGAAGGATGGCGAGGTCATCCAGATCGGCACGCCGGAGGAGTTGGTGGTCAATCCGGCGACCGACTATGTCGCCGAGTTCACCCGCGACGTCGACCGCGCCAAGGTGATTTCGGCACGCAGCCTAATGCGCGCCTGCGACGGCTCGGAGCATGGCGGCACCGTTGCCCCAGATGCCAAGATCGCCAGCTTCTCTGCCGGTATCGTTGCCGCCAACAAGCCGTTCGCGGTGGTCAACGGCACCGGCAAGCCGATCGGCGAGGTGACGCCGCAAGCGGTGATCGATTTGCTGGCCGGCATCGATCGCTCAAGGGTCGGCGCATGACGGTGACAGCAAGCGCCAGCGAGACGCGGTCGCGACCGATTCAGGTCTGGCTGCTGGTCTGGGTGTTCGCGCTTGCCGCCGTGCTTGTCGTGTTCTTGCTGCAGGACCGCCTGCCCTGGGCCGTCAACTATCCGGCAAGCGCCGTCGTGCCGGTCGCCGACTGGGTCAGCGCGCTGATGCGCTGGATCAAGTCGAACCTGTCCTGGCTGACCCGCTCGATCACCGCGGTGCTCGGCGTTCCCCTCGATTTCGCGCTCAATCTGCTGGCCAAGAATTTCAAGATCGGCCACGGCGCTGACGCCTCTGTCCTGCCGCGTCTGTCCTGGGTCGGCGTCTGCGCTGCCGCCTTCCTCGCCGGTCATGCCGCTGGCGGCAGAAAACTCAGCCTGCTGGTCGGCGGCTGCTTCCTCTACATCGCCCTGTTCGGCCAATGGACCAGCGCCATGCTGACGCTGGCGCTGATCTCCATCGCCGTGCCGTTCTGTATCGTCACCGGGCTGTTCGCCGGCATCTGGGCGTGGCGCAAGCCATGGGCCGAAAGGCTTATCGTCTCCCCTGCCCTCGACCTGATGCAGACGATTCCGACCTTCGCCTATCTCATCCCGATGCTGCTGCTGTTCGGCAACAGCCCGGTGTCGGCGATGATCGCGACCGCCATTTTCGCCACCCCGCCGATGGTGCGGGCGACGATGCTGGGCCTGTCGCGGGTACCATCGGAAATCGACGATTTCAGCGAGATGGCAGGCTGCACGGCGCGGCAGAAACTGTGGCGAGTGCTGCTGCCCTCGGCACGGCCGACACTGATGGTCGGCGTCAACCAGGTGATCATGCTGGCGCTGAACATGGTGATCATAGCCTCGATGATCGGCGCCGGCGGCCTCGGCTACGACGTGCTCCTGGCGCTGCGCGCGCTGAAGGTTGGCGAGGCGATGGAAGCCGGCCTTGCCATCGTGGCACTGGCCATTGCGCTCGACCGGCTGAGCCAGGCCATCGCGCACAAGCAGGCCAAAGGCCATGCCCATCAGGAGATGAGCCCGAGCCTCTGGCAGCGTTACCCCAATCTGACGCTGGCCATCGCCATCCTTGTGGTGACGACACTTCTCGGCCTGTTCGTGCCGGTCTTCGCGGCGGTGCCGAAGGCGATCACCTTCACCACCGCGCCGCTGTGGAAAGCAGCGGTGAACTGGGTGACGATCAACTTCTTCGACACGATCGAGGCGTTTCGCGTGGCGCTCATCCTGAACCTGCTGAACCCGCTGCGTGCCTTCTGCGAAGGCTTTCCGTGGCTGGGCGCGGTCTTCCTGCTCGGCCTTGCCGGCTATCAGCTCAGCGGCTTCCGCCTCGCTGTATTGGTCGCCGCATTGACCGCCTTCTGCGCCATCACCGGCCTGTGGGAAAAGACCATGGCGACGGTCTATCTCTGCGGTATCTCGGCCTTCATCGCCTGCCTGGTCGGCATTCCGATAGGGCTGATGGCTTCGCGCAGCGACCGCTTCGAGAAGATCGTCACACCGGTCATCGACACGCTGCAGGTGCTGCCGTCCTTCTGCTTCATCATCCCGGTGGTGATGCTGTTTCGGGTCGGCGACGTCACGGCGATGATCGCAACGATAGCCTTCGCCGTGGTGCCTGCCATCCGCTACACCAATCACGGCATCAGGCAGGTGCCGCCGGCGCTGATCGAGGCGGCGAAGGTTTCGGGCTGCACGCCGCGCCAGACCTTCTTTCGCGTGCAACTGCCGCTGGCGCTTCCCGAAATCATGCTGGGCGTCAACCAGACGATCCTGATGGCGCTCGCGATGATCATCATCTGCGCCATGGTCGGCACCCGCGATCTCGGCCAGGAAGTGTTCATCGCGCTGTCCAAGGCCGATTCCGGTCGTGGCATCGTTGCCGGCCTCGCCATCGCCTTCATCGGCATCGTCGCCGACCGGCTGTTCAGCGCCTGGACGGCGAAGGCCAGGGCAAGGCTGGGGTAGCAGGCGCCGCCCTACTCCGCCGCGACGCCCTTCACCTCGAGATAGCTCTCCATCGAATCGTCCAGCGCCTGCAGCCACGGCGTATGATGCAGCGGCGCCATGGTGCCGGTCATCAGCGAGCGGTAGGCGTGGTCGCGGAAGCCCATGATGTTCTCCGCCTTGTGGTGTTCCCATTCCATGAAGGTCTGGTTGACCGCCTCGACGTCGAAGCCCGGATAGTCGGTCTGGTCCATCAATTCCTTGGTGTAGTCGCCCTGGAACCAGATCATCTGCTCTGCGTCTTCGAGCGTTTCCTCACGCGCCCTCCATTTCGCGCCGTGCTCGGCCATTGCCTCGGCCGACGGCAGCTTGATGCGGCCCATGATGACGTCGCGGGCGAACCAGGCCTGCGCGTCGAACATGTTGAAGGTGTAGAACTGATCCTGCATGCCGATATAGGAAAGCTGCGGGTTCTTCTCCCAGACGACGCCTTCATAGAGGTCGAGCGGCCACATGCGGTTGGCGGTCTTGAGCTTCAGATCGTCGGTGAGGAAGGGGAAGGAATGCAGGTAGCCGGTGCACAGGATGATGGCGTCGACATCCCTAGTGGTGCCGTCCTTGAAATGCGCGGTTTTGCCGACGACCTTCTGTAAGAGCGGCACCTCTTTCCAATTCTCCGGCCATTTGAAACCCATCGGCTTCGAGCGGTAGCTGGAGGTGATGGATTTGGCGCCGTATTTGTAGCATTGCGAGCCGATGTCCTCGGCCGAATAGGAGCGGCCGATGATCAATATATCCTTGCCCTCGAATTCCATCGCGTCGCGGAAATCGTGGCTGTGCAGGATGCGGCCGTTGAAGGTCGAAAAGCCCTCGAAATAGGGCACGTTGGGCACCGAGAAATGCCCGGAAGCGACGACGACATTGTCGAACTCTTCGGAATAGGTGACGTCGTTGGTGCGGTCATGCGCGGTGACGGTGAATTTCTTCGTCTCGTCCGAAAACGTCACCATGCGCACCGGGCTGTTGAAGCGCACCCATTTGCGAAGGCCTGATTTTTCGACGCGTCCCTTGATGTAGTCCCACAGCACGGCGCGCGGCGGATAGGAGCCGATCGGCCGGCCGAAGTGCTCCTCGAAAGTATAGTCGGCGAATTCCAGGCACTCCTTCGGTCCGTTCGACCAGAGATAGCGGTACATCGAGCCGTGCACCGGATCGCCATGCTCGTCGAGGCCCGTGCGCCAGGTGTAGTTCCACAGGCCGCCCCAGTCCGACTGCTTTTCGAAGCAGACGATCTCGGGAATGTCGGCGCCCCTGTCGGCCGCCGACTTGAAGGCCCTGAGCTGTGCCAGGCCGGACGGGCCGGCTCCGATGACGGCAACGCGACTTTTCATGGCAGGCCTCCCGATCTGAATTTCTCTTACGAAACAAATTTCACTCACAGGACAGTAATTGGCCCTTTCGTGCTGTCAACAGCCCGATGCTGAAACAAGGTTTCGCCGATGTGGATTTCCCGCGAAAAGCCGGACGCGGCCAAACATCATTATCATGCGCATGCGCGTTCACGCGACTTGCCGTCGCAGTTGCGCTCCTGTATCGGCACCTGACATGTTCACCTAGAGTGAAATAAATCCCAGGAGTGCCGGGGGCGACATGGCGAAGAAGGTTTCCGATCCCAAGGCTGGTCTCGCCGGTGCGACGGCCAAGCCGCTGCCAAAGGTCTCGGCCGACGGCAAGACCATCCGCGCGCCGCTGACGCAGAACCCGCATGCCATTCGCGACACGCGCGAAAAAGTGCTGGAGGTGGCGATCGGCCGCGAGGTGCGGGCGTTCCGCAAGAAGCTCGGCATCACCGTTGCCGATCTCGCGGTCGCCACCGACATTTCGCTCGGCATGCTGTCGAAGATCGAGAATGGTATCACCTCGCCGTCGCTGACCACCTTGCAGGCACTGTCGCGGGCGCTCGGCGTTCCGGTCACCGCCTTCTTCCGCCGCTTCGAGGAGGAGCGCAGTGCCGTCTTCGTCAAGGCCGGCCAAGGTCTCGATGTCGAACGCCGCGGCACCCGTGCCGGTCATCAGTACAACCTGCTCGGCCATATCGGATCCAACACCAGCGGCGTCGTCGTCGAGCCCTATCTGATCACGCTGACCGAGGATTCCGATGTGTTCCCGACCTTCCAGCATGAGGGCATGGAGTTCCTCTAC
This sequence comes from Mesorhizobium sp. M7A.F.Ca.MR.245.00.0.0, assembly GCF_003997415.1. NCBI lineage: Bacteria > Pseudomonadati > Pseudomonadota > Alphaproteobacteria > Hyphomicrobiales > Phyllobacteriaceae > Mesorhizobium > Mesorhizobium sp. M7A.F.Ca.MR.245.00.0.0. The sequence goes on from NZ_RZTE01000012.1 coordinate 104,877, forward strand.
ATGCTCGAAGGCGAGGTCGTTTACCGGCACGGCAGCAACCTCTACCCGATGAAGCCCGGCGACAGCCTGTTCTTCGACGCCGACGCGCCGCACGGGCCGGAGCAACTGACGAAACTGCCGATGCGCTATCTGTCGATTATCTGCTATCCGCAGAGCGCGGGTTAAGCGGGACTCGATCTCCCCTTGGTCTCTCGTGAGGAGATCGGCTTCGCGACGGCTCCTCTTTTGCACTGGTGATTGGCGAAAGCTGAAGTGACATTCGATCTCCCCCCTGGAGGGGGAGATGTCCGGCAGGACAGAGGGGGGCGAACCGCGATGACGCACAATCTGGTATCCGCCAACAGCCGCCGCAATGCGCGCACGATGCGCAAGGTGATGACCGATGCCGAACTCAAGCTTTGGAATGAGATCAGGGCACACAGGCTGATGGGACTGGGGTTTCGGCGCCAGATGCCTATCGCCGGCCATATCGTCGATTTTGCATGCCCGGACAAAAAGCTGATCGTCGAGCTTGATGGTTCCCAGCATGGCCGGGCCGAAACGTCGGAATCGGACGCTGCAAGAACCGCCAAATTCGAAGCGCTGGGCTGGACGGTCCTGCGCTTCTGGAACGACGATGTCATTCGCGATATCGACAATGTCTGCCAGCATGTCGTGATTGTGGCTGGGCTGGGCGACGCGTCGTAAGCGCGGAGGTGGAGATTGGGCAAGGCAGGCGCCCCCCTCTGCCCTGCCGGGCATCTCCCCCTCTTGGGGGGAGATTGGCTGCTTTGGGGGCAGCGCCAACATCAGCTATTCAATCCGGCCCAAACCCTGGGCTCGTCGCGCTCCCATCGTCCAGCTTCGACAGCCACTCGACCAACGCCGGGCGATAGCGTGTCAGGCCCTTGTAGTTGGCGAGTTCGTCAGGCAGGTCGCGGATGACGCGGTGCAGGCGCCGTGCCCATTTTGGCTGCGTCGCCAGCTCGTCCATCTTGATCAGATAGCAGCGGATCGGGAAGACGATGCCGTTGGAGCGCGGCAGCCGCCAGAAGCTCTGCAGTTCGACCCGCAGATGCACCTTGTCGCCGACATTGTCCGGCGTCACCGTCGCCCGGTCCGGCCCCCATTTGTGGTAGTTCTCGGGGCTGGTGTCGAGGCGCGGATTGATGGTCATCGTCCAGTTCAGGCGCCGCGCCGGCTTGCCCTGCTGGATGTTGGTGAGGAATTTCAGCGCCCTGACGAAAATCCCCTTCTCATGCGCCAGCGGCACCGGCGCATGCCATTCGAAGAAGTTCATGCCGATGTCGAAATCGAGCGACCAGTCGGCCTGGGTGGTGACCATGCCGGCATCCATCCACAGATTGCCGTCGCGCTGGTCGAGGATGCAGAAATCGCCCTGGCTTTGCCGGGTGATGTATTCCATCGGGCCGTAAGGTAGCGTCGAGGTGTCGCCGAAAGTGAAGGTGTCGTCGATACCGAGCGGCCGGTTGATCCAGCGCCAGCGATCGCCGTCGCGGGTCAGCGTGAAATGCTCGGGATAGCCCAGCGCCTGCTGCTCCATCAAAAGCTCGAGCAGGTCCCAGCCGGCCAGCGTCATGTGCGGCAGCGACTGGCAGCGCAGCGGATCCTCGGCCAGCACCAGCGCGCGGTCCTGCATCTCGGCCACATAGTGCTCGTCGACGTCGATCAGGTTTTCCAGCACGCTGCCCCTGGGCCCGACGACATGCGGCTCGATGTTGACCGCATACATGTAGGCGTCTTCGTGGAACGGGAACGGGAAGCGCCTGATGTGCTCAGGGCTGTTCTTGAAGGTGAAGTCGTCGCGGAACGTTTCCTTGCGAAAGGTAATGCCCATGATTTTCTCCTACCGTTCCAGGACCAGCGACCGGCCTTCGAAGCGCGACACGCACGGCATGATCTTCTTGCCCGAACGGTGCTCTTCCTCACTCAGCCAGTGGTCGTTGTGGATGAACTTGCCGTCGCAAGAAATGACATTGGTTTCGCACTGGCCGCAGACGCCGCCGCGGCAGAGATAGGGCGGATCGACGCCGGCCGCCTCGATCGCCTCGAGCAGGCTCTGCTGTTCATCGACGCGGATCGCCTTGCCGCTGACGGCAAGCCTCACGTCGAACGGCAGTCCGGGTTGAGGTGCCGCGAAATGCTCGAAATGCACGGTTTCCGCCGGCCAGCCGAGGCTTGCCGCGCGATCGCGCACCCAGTTGATCATGCCAGCCGGGCCGCACACATAGAGATGCGTGCCGAGCGGCTGCGTCGACAGCAACCGGTCGAGTTCGATGCGCTCGTCAAGGTCGTCATGATAGAGCCTGACCCGGCGGTCGTAGCGCTCGCGCAGCACATCGGCATAGGTGCCGAGCGATGCGGTGCGGCAGGTGTAGTGCAGTTCGAAATTGCCGCCTTCCGCCGCAAGCTGAGCGGTCTGTGCCATGAACGGCGTGATGCCGATGCCGCCGGCCAGCATCAGATGCTTTTTGGCGCGCAGGTCGAGCGAGAACAGGTTGACGGGGTAGCTGACCACCATCTCCATGCCCGGCTTGACGCTCCGGTGCATGAACAGCGAGCCGCCACGGCCGACATCGTCGCGCCGCACCGAGATCGTGTATTCGCGCGTATCGAGCGGCGAGCCCATCAGCGAATAGGGATTGAGCCTGGTGCGTTCGCCGTCGCGCATCTCGACCACGACATGGGCGCCGCCGGAAAAAGTCGGCAAAAGCTGCCCGTCGCGCCGGCGAAAATGGAAGCGGGTGACGAGGTCGTTGACCGGGACGACGTCGCTGACAACGACATCGAGTTTTGTTGTTCCGGTGCTCATCGAAAAATCTCCTCCATCGGAGGAATCTCCGAGCGATCTTCCGCATTGATGCAGACGCCCTGGAAGGCTGCGATGCGCCTGGAATAATGGTCGCGCACCAGAAGAAGCAGGCCGCAATGCGCGCAGGTCGCCGGCTGCGTCGTCACATTCTCGGTGATGCCCTTGCAATGGACACATTGCATGCGCCGCGCCAGCGAGCCGCGGTGCTCGGTCTGGATCGAAATGTGGTCGATGCCGGCTTCAAGCGCCACCTGCATGGCCTGGCCGATCAGACCCTCGGTGCCAGCGAGGTAGAGGCGCAAGCCCATATGCGCGTTGGCCAGTGTCTGCCTGAGCCGGGGCAGCAGGCTGGCGAAGGACGGCGCCTCGTGGAACTGTGCCGGCTTCAACGCTTCGAGCGCGACGGCATGTTTCCCGTCAAGCCCGGGAATGAAGACGATTTCGGCGTCGCCGAAAAACCTGGGCGGCGCCCTCCCGGCCATCTCCGCTATCGCCAGCGCCCCTTCCGCGTCCGCGATGAAAAGATGATGCTTGCCGGGTTGCGGAGACAAGGTTCCGTAAACGGGCCGGCTGATGATACTTTTGGCTGCCATTTATGTCTTCGTGCCTTCGAGCGCTTCACCGTTTCATAGAAACGGCGGACCGCTCTATCTCTTTGCTTCGACGCAATTCCGGACGGAAAACCGTTTCACACTTTTCCTGGAATTGCTCGAACCCCTCGGTGTTGACTATGCCTCAACCTTTCGCCGTGCGCTTGATCTTCTTGGGATCATCGAAGGGAAGCGGCTGCGCCGTCGCCTTGATGGCACCGCTCTTGTTGCGGATTTCGAGCTTGGTGTCCTTGACCGCGCAGTCCACGTCGAGCCGGGCGATGCCCATCGATTTCTCGACCAGCGGCGAATACATGGCACAGGTTACCACGCCGACCTTTTTGCCGTCGCGATAGACCGGCGCACCTTCGTCAGCCGGCTCCTTGCCGTCGAGCAGCACGCCATAGATCTTGAAGCGCTCCTTGCCCTTCAGACGATAGTGCTCCTCGGCGCCGCGAAAGCCGGTCTTGCCGGGACTGACGGTGAAGTCGAGGCCGAGTTCCCACAGCGTGTCGCCGGGGCCTTCGTTTTCAAACGGATATTTCTGCGAATTGTCGTAGGGGTAGAAGAGCAGATAACTTTCGACGCGCAGCATGTCGAGCGTGGTGAAGCGGCACGGAATGATGCCGGCGCTCTTGCCCTCGTCGAGGATCCTGTCCCAGATCGTGCCGGCATCCTGGCCGCGGCAGAAGATCTCGTAGCCGCGCTCGCCGGTATAGCCGGTGCGCGAAATCATGACGGGCAAGCCGAACAGTTGCGTCTGCATATGATGGAAATAGTTGAGGTCGCGAATGCCCGGCACATGCTTGGCCAGATAGTCGGCTGCTGTCGGACCCTGCAGCGACAGATCGTGCAGATTGTCGTCGAAGCACAGCGAGACGTCGCGCCCTACCGAAGCACGCTGCAACTCCTCATGGCCGGTGCCCGAACCATGCACGACCATCCATGCATTGGGGCCGGTGCGGTAGAGGATGCAATCGTCGGTGAATTTTCCCGCCTCGTTCAGCATGCAGGCATAGGCCGACTTGCCGGGATAGATCTTTTCGACATCGCGCGTCGTCGCCAGGTCGATCAGGTGTGAGGCATGCGGCCCGGTGATGTGGACTTTCTTGAGGCCGGAGACATCCATCAGACCAGCCTTGGTGCGGATGGCGATGTACTCCTCGTCGGCATCCTTGTCGTAGGTCCAGGCGGTTCCCATGCCGCTCCAGTCTTCGAGCTTCGAACCGAGCGCTCGGTGCCGATCCGCCAGGGTCGAAAATCTCCAGGATGCCGTCATCCGCTCGTCCTCCGTTTCGATAATGCTCTGCTGTTCCCTGCCCCCTGCGCAGCGGCGGGAGCTTTGGCCGAATATTGATCGCAAACCTCCGGGCGCCGCAATACCCATAAGCAATTAATTTCATTGTCAGGCAAAATCCGCCACGCAAACCAAACGGTTAACCCCACGTAAATCGCGCTTGACAATTGCGGGATTCAGACAGAACTTATGAAAAAAATTTCACTCTGTTGAAAGAGGACGGCGGACGGGGAACCGGACGGCGGAAAAGGGGAGAAACCGATGTCAGACATGCAGCAGCGCATCGAAGCGCTGTACCGTTCCGACGTGCGCGGAGCCGCGCTCCTGATCGTCTGCCTGTGGGCGACGATCCTCTTCGTCCTCCTCATGACATGGCCCTACATCCCGCACAGCGGCATCAAGGCCGTAGTCGCGATCGCCGCCGCCGCCGTGCTGATCTTCAACACGGCGGCCATCCTGGCGATGGTCAAGCACTACAAGGAAGACAAAGAATTCATTTATGGGCTCGACATCAAGAACGCCGACGCATTCCGCAACCGCAAGTCCTGAGGGGTAGAAGAGATGTCCCGCTACACGCCGCCGGAGCAAAGCAAGGCCGGGCAGGTTTTCGACATTGCCGTCGTCGTGGTCGCCATTTTTGTGGCACTGTGGCTACCGCTCAAGCTGGGCCTCGCCGGCGCGGCGAAATCCATCGACGCGCTCGACGCCAAGACCTGGGAAGCGCTAGGCCAGAACCCGACCATGGCGTCTATCTGGGAAAAGCTCGGCTATACGCCCGAGACCGCGCACGACATCATCCAGAACCGCTTTCACTATGTCATCGACTGGCCGACGCTGATCATCATGGCGGCGGTGCTGATCGGTTATTTCGTCTTCCTGTTTCGTGCATCAGACCGCGAATATCGCGACGTCATCAACGAAAAATTCGACGACAAGTAAGAGTTCTGAGGACGATTTAATTCGGGGGACACGATCATGTGGGTGGCACTCTCTTACGCATGCTGGGGCATCTCGATCGTGCTCGCTTTGTGGATGCTCTACGACTGGTTCAAGGTTGACACGACTTTCTCCGAAGAGGTGCTGACCTCCTCGCGCGAGGGCGAACTGGAAGCCACTTCCGAAAAACACCGGATCTGAGTGAGGATTGAACAATGACGATCGCACTTGAACCGGCTGCCCCGGCTGCCCAAGGGGACAGAGTTTCACTCCTGCGCGTGCTCGGACCGGCCCATGTCTGGGCGCTCGGCGTCGGCATCGTCCTGGTCGGCGAATTCACCGGCTGGAATTTCTCGGCGGACAAGGGTGGCGCACTGGCCGCGCTGATCGTCTGCTGGGTCGTGGGATTGCTCTACACCTCGGTCGCCATGATCGATTCCGAGGTGACATCGACCGTGGCCGCCGCCGGCGGTCAGTATGCGCAGGCAAAGCACATCGTCGGACCGCTGATGGCGTTCAACGTCGCGCTGTTCCTGGTCTTTGCCTACACCATGCTCGAAGTGTCCGACGCCATCCTGCTCGGCGACACCATCGTCGCCAAGGCCGGCGTCGAAGGGCTCACCCACAATTCCTTCATCGCCGCGACCATCGTCGTGCTGGCGTGGCTGAACTATCGCGGCGTGCTGATGACGCTCAATGTCAACTTCGTCATCACAGCGGTCGCCTATATCTCGATCGTCATCCTGTTCTTTTCGGTCAGCCCGTGGACGCAAGGCGCCGTGCTGAAGCTGAACGAGCTGGTCACGCCAGGCAATGCGCTCCCCTATGGCTGGATCGGCGTCATCGCCGCCTTCCAGTTCGGCATCTGGTACTATCTCGGCATCGAAGGCACCACACAGGCCGCCGAGGAAGTGCGCTCGCCGGCCCGCTCGCTGCCTTACGGCACCATGGCCGGCATGATCACGCTTTTGATCGCCGCCGCCATGACCTGGTATGTCTGCGCCTCGATGATGCCATGGGAATATCTCGGCATCACCTATTATCCGCTGTGGGACGCCGGCAAGCTGACTGGCAGCCCGCTGCTCGAGAACCTGTTGTTCGTCGCCACGCTGCTTGCTGCAATGGCCTCCGCCAATGGCTGCATCAACGATGCGGCGCGCGCCTGGTTCTCGCTCGGCCGCGACCGCTATCTGCCGACATGGTTCTCGGCCGTGCATCCGAGATATCGCACGCCCTATCGTTCGATCCTGTTCCTGCTGCCGATCGCGCTGGCCTTCGCCTTCATCGCCGACCTCAACCAGGCGATCACCTTCTCGATCCTGTCGGGCGTGCTGCAATACACGTTCATGAGCATCAACATCATCATGTTCCGCAAGAAGTGGCCGCTGGGCTCGATCCGCCGCGGCTACACGCACCCCTTCCACCCGATCCCGGCCATCGTGCTGTTTTGCCTGTGCGTGGTGACCTTCTTCGCCATCTTCCTCGGCTTCGGCTCGCAACTGATCGCCATGGTCGCCTTCTATTTCCTGATCTCACTGTGGTTCCATTTCTATCGCTACAAATTCGTGCGGCGCGGCGATCAGTTCACCATGCCGTGGCCGAAGCCGCAGGGTTATTGATGGGAGTAGGCCGGTCCGTATCCTGGATGGGCGTGGCATGAGAAAATGTCCGAGCTGACATCAGCATTGCTGGCCGGAGCCATTGTCCTGGCTATCGTTCTCCACCTTGCCCGGCAGGCGCGTGCCAGCCGCAACAGGGCATCGATGGCGCTTGCCGTCGAGCAGGACCGCATCCGCACAGCCATCGCCGACGCAGCCAATGTCTCGGACGGCACCGCCGGTGTCATCACCTGGGAAGGGTCCTGGAACAGCAAACGTGTCCAGGTGCGCACCATCGTCGACACACTGGCGACGCGGAAACTGCCGGCGCGCTGGCTCAGTGTTTCGATCACCGAGCCGGTGGCCGTGCCCGGCACCTTCGATATGATGATGCGGCCGGGGTCGCCGACGACCTTCTCCAATTTCGATCATCTCGACCACACGCTGCCGAAGAGTTCGGCATTTCCGGCCGAGGCCGTGTTGCGGACGGATCGCAGGGGCGTCCACTTCCCACTGGAGACCATCGTCGGCCACCTCGGGATTTTTTCCGAAGGGCGCGCCAAGGAACTGCTGATCACCCCGAAAGGGGTACGCATCGTGTCGCTGCTGGCCGAAGCCGAACGGGCGCGCTACGGTGTGTTCCGGCAGGCCGAGTTTGGCGACGCCACACTCGAGCCCGCGCTGATCGAAAGACTGCTGGTGTCGGTGTCGGCGCTTCGCGACGCCATCAACAAAAGCGAACGGCAAGCCGCATGACCAGTCCCACCACGGCACCCACCAATCCCTATCTGGTTCTCGGCGCCGCAATCGTGCTGCCGGGAAGCGGGCATGTCATTCTCGGCGTGCCGGTGCGCGGCCTTCAGTTCCTTTTCTTCATGGTGATCCTGGCATGGGTGACGGCCAAGATCGCGCCGCCCGATGCCAGCTTTGTCGGCCGTCACGCCGGCGGCTTTCTGATCTATGCCTTGTCGATTCTCGACGCCTACAAGCTCGCCCGCATCCGCACCGCCAAATGGGTTCACAATGCCCGGCGAGACGGCGACAGTGCGCAGAGCGGCATTGAGCCGCATAGGTAACTAGAGGAATATTTTTTTCATACGATTGAATTTGTGCAGCTCATTCGATACATCCTCTCTTAGCTACAAACGATCTCTTAGCTACAAACATCGGGAGGCTGACATGTGTGGAATTGTCGGACTGTTTTTGAAGGACAAGTCGCTGGAACCCCAGCTTGGTGCGATGCTGTCGCAGATGCTGATCTCCCTCAGCGATCGCGGTCCCGACAGCGCCGGCATCGCCATCTATGGCGCGCCTTCCAAGAATGAGGCCAAGATCACCATCCAGTCAGCCAGGCCCGACCGCGATTTCCGCGGCCTCGAGGCGGAGCTCGCCAAGGCCATCGGCACGCCGGTGACGATCGCGGTGAAATCCACCCATGCCGTCGTCAGGACCACGCCGGCCAAGATCGATGAAGCGCGCGAAACCATCCAGGCGCTGCGCCCCGACATCCGCATCATGGGTGCCGGCGACGTTGTCGAGATCTACAAGGAAGTCGGCCTGCCGGAGGCAGTCGTCGATCGCTTCGATGTCCGCAAGATGACCGGCACGCATGGCATCGGCCATACCCGCATGGCAACGGAATCGGCGGTGACGACAATGGGCGCGCACCCGTTCTCGACCGGCGCCGACCAGTGCCTGGTGCACAATGGCTCGCTGTCGAACCACAACAACGTCCGCCGCGAGTTGATCCGCGAAGGCATGACCTTCGAGACCGAGAACGACACTGAAGTGGCCGCCGCCTATCTTTCGTCGCAGATGGCGCATGGCAAGAATCTCGGCGAGGCGCTGGAAGGCACGCTCTCCGACCTCGACGGCTTCTTCACCTTCGTCGTCGGCACCAAGAACGGTTTTGGCGTGGTGCGCGATCCGATCGCCTGCAAGCCTGCCGTGATGGCCGAAACCGACCAGTATGTCGCCTTCGGCTCGGAATATCGCGCGCTGACCAAACTACCCGGCATAGACAATGCGAGGGTCTGGGAACCCGAGCCCGCAACCGTCTATTTCTGGGAGCATTGAATTCATGCCGGCAACCACGCTTTCAAAGACCGCAGCACATGACCCTCGGGTCTTCGATCTTGACCAATCGTCGCTGCGCGAACTCAACCAGGCGCTGCACAATCTGTCGCACGGCTCGAATGAAACGGCCTGGGAAGTGCTGAACCCGAAAGGCAGCCATTCGGTCGCCGTTGGCGTCGACCAGCCTGTTGCCATCGATGTGCGTGGCAGCGTCGGCTATTATTGCGGCGGCATGAATTCCGGCAGCACCATCACCGTGCATGGCTCGGCGGGTCCCGGCGTCGGCGAGAACATGATGTCGGGCTCGATCACCATCAAAGGCGACGCCAGCCAGTATGCCGGCGCCACCGGCAAGGGCGGCCTGCTGGTCATCGAAGGCAATGCCTCGTCGCGCTGCGGCATCTCGATGAAGGGCATCGACATCGTCGTGCACGGCAATATCGGCCACATGTCGGCCTTCATGGCGCAGTCGGGCAATCTGGTGGTGCTGGGCGATGCCGGCGACGCGCTGGGCGACTCCATCTACGAGGCGCGGCTCTTCGTGCGCGGCAAGGTCGACAGCCTGGGTGCCGACTGCATCGCCAAGGAGATGCGGGCTGAGCATCTGGAATTGCTGCAAGGCCTGCTCGACCGCGCCGGTGTCACCGGCGTCAAGCCGTCGGAGTTCAAGCGCTACGGCTCGGCGCGCACGCTCTACAATTTCAATATCGACAACGCCGACGCGTATTGAGGCAGCATGACCTATCGCAACCCTCCGACGACGCCGCGCAAATCCGCGACCTTCGACGACTATACGCTTTCCGAAATCCGCCGTGCCGCGGCGACCGGCATCTATGACATCCGCGGCGCCGGCGCCAAGCGCAAGCTGCCGCATTTCGACGACCTTCTGTTCCTCGGCGCATCGATCTCGCGCTATCCGCTCGAAGGCTATCGCGAGCGCTGCGACACATCAGTCGTGCTCGGCTCTCGCCATGCCAAGAAGCCGATCGAGCTAAAGATCCCGATCACCATCGCCGGGATGAGCTTCGGCTCACTGTCAGGCCCCGCCAAGGAGGCACTCGGGCGCGGCGCGACCCTGTCGGGCACCTCGACCACGACGGGCGACGGCGGCATGACCGAGGAAGAGCGCGGCCATTCAAAGCAGCTGGTCTATCAATATCTGCCGTCGCGCTACGGCATGAACCCGCGCGATTTGCGCCGCGCCGATGCGATCGAAGTCGTCGTCGGCCAGGGCGCCAAGCCGGGCGGCGGCGGCATGCTGCTTGGCCAGAAGATTTCCGACCGCGTCGCCGAGATGCGCACGCTGCCCAAGGGCATCGACCAGCGCTCGGCCTCGCGCCATCCCGACTGGACCGGACCCGACGATCTCGAGATCAAGATCCTCGAACTGCGCGAAATCACCGACTGGGAAAAGCCGATCTACGTCAAGGTCGGCGGCGCCCGGCCCTACTACGACACCGCGCTTGCCGTGAAGGCCGGCGCCGATGTCGTTGTCGTCGACGGCATGCAGGGCGGCACCGCCGCCACCCAGGAAGTGTTCATCGAAAATGTCGGTATGCCGACGCTTGCCTGCATCAGGCCGGCGGTGCAGGCGCTGCAGGATCTGGGCATGCACCGCAAAGTGCAGCTGATCGTCTCCGGTGGTATCCGCAACGGCGCCGATGTCGCCAAGGCGCTGGCGCTCGGCGTCGACGCGGTCTCGATCGGTACGGCTGCCCTTGTCGCGCTCGGCGACAACGATCCCCGCTGGGAGGCGGAGTACAACGAGCTCGGCACCACGGCCGGCGCCTATGACGACTGGCACGAGGGGCGCGACCCCGCCGGCATCACCACGCAGGATCCCGAATTGATGAAGCGGGTCGACCCGATCGCCGCGGGACGCCGGCTGGCGAACTACCTCAAGGTGATGACGCTGGAAGCGCAGACCATCGCCCGCGCGTGCGGCAAGAACAGCCTGCACAATCTCGAACCCGAGGACCTCGTCGCGCTGACGATCGAGGCAGCCGCCATGGCCGGCGTGCCGCTGGCCGGCACCAACTGGATACCGGGGAAGAACGGCTTCTGATCAACGAAGGGCCGACTCCCGCATACTCGGGAACAACAATCGATAAAAATGGGGAACTAGCGTGGCAACTGATCTTGCAGAATTCGCAAGGGCGAAAAACGTCAAATATTTCATGATTTCCTACACTGACCTGTTCAGTGGCCAGCGTGCCAAGCTGGTGCCGGCGCAGGCAATCGCCGACATGCAGAAGGATGGCGCCGGCTTTGCCGGGTTCGCCACCTGGCTTGATCTGACGCCGGCACATCCCGACATGCTGGCGGTGCCGGATCCGGATTCGGTGATCCAGCTGCCGTGGAAGCCGGAAGTCGCCTGGGTCGCCGCCAACTGCATCATGGACGACAAGGAGGTCGACCAGGCGCCGCGCAACACGCTGAAGCGGCTGATCGCGGAAGCCGCCAGCGACGGCATGCACGTCAAGACCGGCGTCGAGGCCGAGTTCTTCCTGATCTCGCCGGACGGCAAGACAATTTCCGACGAATACGACACGGCTTCAAAGCCTTGCTACGACCAGCAAGCGGTGATGCGCCGCTACGACGTCATCGCCGAGATCTGCGACCACATGCTGGCGCTCGGCTGGGGCGCCTACCAGAACGACCACGAGGATGCCAACGGCCAATTCGAGATGAACTGGGCCTTCGACGACGCGCTGGCGACCGCCGACAAGCACTCGTTCTTCAAGTTCATGGTCAAGTCGATCGCCGAGAAGCATGGCCTGCGCGCGACTTTCATGCCCAAACCCTTCCAGGGGCTGACCGGCAATGGCTGCCATGCCCATATCTCGGTCTGGGACAAGGCCGGCAAGACCAACGTCTTCGCCGACAATTCGATGGAGCTTGGCCTGTCGGCCAAGGGCAGGAATTTCCTCGGCGGCATCATGAAGCACGCCTCCGCGCTTGCCGCGATCACCAACCCGACGGTCAACTCCTACAAGCGCATCAACGCGCCGCGCACCATCTCGGGCGCGACCTGGGCGCCGAACACGGTGACCTGGACCGGCAACAACCGGACCCACATGGTGCGCGTGCCCGGCCCCGGCCGCTTCGAGCTGCGGCTGCCGGATGGTGCTGCCAACCCTTATCTGCTGCAGGCGGTTATCATCGCCGCTGGCCTCGACGGCATCCGCTCGAAGGCCGATCCCGGCAAGCGCTACGACATCGACATGTACCAGCATGGGCACACGGTGAAGGGCGCTCCAAAACTGCCGCTCAACCTGCTCGACGCCTTGCGAGAGTTCGACAAGGACAAATCGCTCAAGGCGGCGCTGGGTGAGGAATTCTCGTCGGCCTACCTAAAGCTGAAGCACCAGGAATGGAATTCCTATGCTTCGCACTTCACGCAATGGGAGCGCGACCACACGCTGGATATCTGACCACCAGCGTGACGCGAGCGACCTCGGAATGAACTGATGAAATATTCGATCTTTTCGCTCGCCCGCGCCGCCCTGTCCGGCCACAAGAACTGGCAACGCACCTGGCGCGACGCCACGCCGAAGGATCGCTACGACGTGGTGATCATCGGCGGCGGCGGCCACGGGCTGGCCACCGCCTGGTTTCTCGCCAGCGAGTACGGCATCAAGAATGTCGCCGTACTCGAAAAAGGCTGGATCGGCTCCGGCAATGCCGGCCGCAACACCACCATCATCCGCTCCAATTACGGCCTGCCCGGCAACACCGGCTTCTACGAATTGTCGATGAAGCTGTGGGAGCGGATGGAGCAGGACCTCAACTACAATGCGATGGTCAGCCAGCGCGGCGTCATCAACCTCTACCACTCCGACGCACAGCGCGACGCCTATGCGCGGCGCGGCAACACCATGCGCATCAACGGCATCGACGCCGAACTGCTCGACCTCGCCGCCGTCAAGAAGATGATCCCGTTCCTGAACTTCGACAATGCGCGCTTTCCCGTACAAGGCGGGCTGTTGCAGCGACGCGGCGGCACGGCGCGGCACGATGCTGTTGTCTGGGGCTATGCGCATGCGGCGAGCGAACTCGGCGTCGACATCATCCAGAATTGCGAAGTCACCGGCTTCGTCAGGGACGCCAATGGCAAGGTGACCGGCGTCGAGACATCGCGCGGCAAGATCGGCGCCGGTAAGGTCGGCATGGCTGTTGCCGGAAGTTCGTCGCGCGTCGCGGCGATGGCCGGCCTGCGCCTGCCGATCGAAAGCCATGTGCTGCAGGCCTTTGTCTCCGAGGCGATCAAGCCGCTCATCCCTGGTGTCATGACCTTCGGCGCCGGCCATTTCTACGTCAGCCAGTCCGACAAGGGCGGCCTCGTCTTCGGCGGTGACATAGACGGCTACAATTCCTACGCCCAACGCGGCAACATGCCTGTCATGGAGGACGTCTGCGAGGGCGGCATGGCGCTGATGCCGATGATCGGCCGCGTGCGTCTTTTGCGCCAGTGGGGCGGCATCATGGACATGTCGATGGACGGCTCGCCTATCATCGACAAGAGCCCGGTCGACGGGCTCTATCTCAACGCCGGCTGGTGCTATGGCGGCTTCAAGGCAACGCCGGGCTCCGGCTTTGTCTTTGCCCACCTTCTGGCCCGCGATGAATCGCACGAAGAGGCCGCACGGTTCCGCCTCGACCGGTTCCGGACTGGTGCGATGATCGACGAAAAGGGCCAGGGCGCCCAACCGAACCTGCATTGAAGGCGGTCTAGAACAGCATGCGCATTGTCTGTCCCTTCTGCGGCGAACGCGAACTCGGCGAGTTCACCTATCTCGGCGACGCCAAGCCCGTACGGCCCGAAGCCGGCGCCTCGGAAGACGAGGTCTTCGACTATGTCTATCTGCGCGACAATGTCGCCGGCGCGACCAGCGAATACTGGTACCATGGCGGTGGTTGCCGGGCCTGGCTGAAGGTCACCCGCAACACGCTGACGCACGAGATTTCGACGGTCGAGCCGGCAGTGGGTGTGGGTGCGAGGCAGGTCGCGAAATGAATTTTCTCGTGCAAGTCAGCGCCGCCCCTCACCTGCCTGCCGGCACCCTCTCCCCGTATAGAGACTGGGAGAGGGACGCTGGCCGCAACCTGGCCGCTATTCCTGCAGCGTTGATGATTAGCGAAATCTTGGACGAGAGCGTCCTTCTCCCCGTCACTATACGGGGAGAAGTGCCCGGCAGGGCGATGAGGGGCAGCGCGACCCTGCCGCATGACATCGAAGCGACGAAGGGTCGGCAATCGTGACTTCCAGCCAATCTCACCGTCTCACGTCGGGCGGTCTCATCGACCGCTCGGTGCCACTGAACTTCCGTTTCGACGGCAAGATTTTCTCCGGCTTCCAAGGCGACACGCTCGCCTCGGCGCTGATCGCCAACGGCGTCAAGCTGGTCGGCCGATCGTTCAAATACCATCGCCCGCGCGGTATTCTCACCGCTGGTTCGGAAGAACCCAACGCGCTGGTCGAGCTGCGCACCGGCGCACGGCGCGAGCCGAACACCAAGGCGACGACAGCCGAACTCTATGACGGGCTCGAGGCCGCCAGCCAGAACCGATGGCCGTCGCTGCGCCACGATGTGATGTCGGTGAACCAGCTGTTCGCGCCGATCTTCGTCGCCGGCTTCTACTACAAGACCTTCATGTGGCCGGCGAAGTTCTGGGAAGCGATCTACGAGCCGGCGATCCGCCGCGCCGCCGGCCTCGGCCGTGCCTCAGGCATCGCCGATCCCGATCACTACGACAAGGCATGGGCGCATTGCGATGTGCTGATCGCCGGTTCAGGTCCGGCCGGTCTGGCCGCGGCATTGGCAGCCGGCCGCGCTGGTGCCCGCGTCATCCTGTGCGAAGAGGATTTTGTCCCCGGCGGCCGCCTGCTGTCGGATGGCGGCACGATCGATGGTGTGCCGGCAGCCGAATGGCTGTCGCGGACGCTGGCTGAATTGGCCGATATGCCCGATGTCCGCATCATGACCCGCACGACATTGTTCGGCGTCTATGATGGCGGTACCTATGGCGCGATCGAGCGGGTCAACGACCACCTGCCCTCGCCGCCCGAGCACCATGTGCGACAGCGGCTGTGGCGGATCGTGGCGAAGCGCTGCGTCGTCGCGGCCGGCGCTATCGAACGGCCGATCGTCTTTGCCGGCAACGACACGCCCGGTGTTATGATGGCGTCCGCCATGCGCACCTATGTCGCGCGCTATGCGGCGACACCGGCAAAGCGCCTCGCGCTGTTCACCAACAATGAGGATGGCTGGCGTACGGTCGAGACTGCACTCGGGGCCGGCCTGCAGATCGCGGCGGTCATCGATGCACGGTCCGAAGTGTCGCCGGCGCATCGTTCGCTGGCCTCCAAGGGTGGCTTCCCGGTGCTGCATGGTTCCGTCAGTGGCGTCGATGGCGGCAAGGATGGCGTCAGGAAAATCGCGGTCTCGCTGACCGGTGGCGCGCGCGCCGAGGTCGAAGCGGACGGCCTCGCAGTCTCCGGCGGCTGGAACCCGGCGGTCGGGCTGACTTCCTACCATCGTGGCCGGCCGAAATGGCAGAACGACATATCTGCCTTCGTGCCGGACGGCGCGCCTCCCGGCATGGTCGCCGCGGGTGCCGCCAATGGCGATTTCGGCCTCGGCGCCTGCCTGAGCCAGGGATTTGCCGCCGGCGCGGCAGCGGCGCGTGACACGGGACATAGCGGCACAGTGGGTATCGCGCCTGCCGCCGACGACGAGGCATTCTCGCTGACGCCGCTATGGCACGTCGCCGGCAAGGGCAAGGCTTTTGTCGATTACCAGCACGACGTCACCGCCTCCGACATTGAACTGGCGCAACGCGAAGGCTTTGAATCCGTCGAGCACCTGAAGCGCTACACGACGCTCGGCATGGCGACCGACCAGGGCAAGACCTCGAATGTCGCCGGCCTTGCCATCATGGCCGCGGTCAGCGGCCGTTCGATCCCCGAGACCGGCACGACAATCTACCGGCCGCCTTACGTGCCGGTCGCCATCGGCGCCTTCGCCGGCCATCACCGCGACGAGACGTTCCATGCGACGCGGCTGACGCCGTCGCACCACTGGGCGGCCGAACAGGGCGCAATCTTCGTCGACACCGGCCTGTGGAAACGTGCGCAATGGTACCCTCGCGCCGGCGAGAAGGACTGGCTGGAATCGGTGACCCGCGAGGTCAAGGCGGTGCGCGGCGGCGTCGGCTTCTGCGATGTCTCGACGCTCGGCAAGATCGACGTGCACGGCCCCGATGCCGGCGCTTTCCTGGATCGCGTCTACATCAACACCTTCTCCAATCTTGCGGTGGGAAAAGCGCGTTACGGGCTCATGCTGCGCGAGGACGGCATCGTCTATGACGATGGCACGACATCGCGGCTGGCCGAGGATCATTACTTCCTGACCACCACCACGGCCAAGGCCGGGCTGGTGATGCAGCATCTCGAATTCTGCCGCCAGGTGCTGTTCCCGGAGCTCGACGTGCAGCTCACTTCCGTCTCGGACCAGTGGGCGCAATTCTCGATCGCCGGGCCGAAGACCCGCGATCTGCTCAGGGAAATCGTCGACCCGTCGGAAGACCTGTCGAACGAAGGCTTTCCGTTCATGAGCGTGCGCGAAGTCGCACTTCGCGGCGGCCTGAGAGCGCGGCTGTTCCGCATCTCGTTCTCAGGCGAGATGGCTTTCGAGATTTCGGTGCCGGCGCGCTTTGGCGATGCCATGGCGCGCAATCTGATGCTGGCCGGCGCGCCATTCGGCGTGACGCCCTACGGCACCGAGGCGCTCGGCGTCATGCGCGTCGAAAAGGGCCACATCGCCGGACCGGAACTGAGCGGCACGACGACGGCGGCCGATCTTGGCCTGGGCAAGATGATGTCGACCAAGAAAGACTATATCGGCCGCGTCATGGCCGGACGCGAGGCGCTGGTAGCCCCGGACCGGCAGGTCGTCGTCGGCATCAAGCCGACGGACAAGGCACGCCGGCTGCGCTCCGGTGCGCACATCATCCCGAAGGGACAGACACCCGGCCCCGGCAACGACCAGGGCTATGTCACCTCGGTCTGCTTCTCGCCGACGTCGGATCAGTGGATCGGGCTCGCGCTTGTCGAACGCGGCCGCGAACGCATCGGCGAGATCGTGCATGGGCATGACCCGTTGCGCGGCGAAGACTACGATGTCGAACTCTGCAATCCCGTCTTCTACGATCCGGATGGAGGGCGCCAGCGTGGTTGATTTTTCCTGGGCTCCCCGCAGTCCCCTTGAAAAGGCGCTTGTTGCCGGCGTGCATGGTGCACGCGGTATCGAGGCCGGCGTCTCGCTGACCGAGATCCGCAATTTTGATCTGATCCAGATCATGGCGAGGCGCGGCCAAGGGGCTGATCTGGCGAAAGCGGCCAAGGCCCGTTTCGGCGCGGTGCCACCGGATGCGCCGAAGGCGGTACAGACTCCGGATGCCACGCTGATCTGGTCGGGGCCGGATCAGTTCTTCGTTCTGTCAAACGGCGGCAAGCACACGACGCAGACGTTGACGCCGGCATTCTCCGACTCCGCCTCGCTGTCGGATCAGTCGCATGCACGGGTCTTGATCAGCATTTCGGGCGTCAAGGCACGCACCATGCTGGCGAAACTGTCTTCGATCGACTTGCACCCAACGACGTTCCCGGTTGGCGCCGCCGCCGCGACATCGATGGATCACACCAGCGTCACGCTCTGGCGCGGCGGCGATCGGCCGGATGGGCAGGCGGTGTTCAACCTTCTGGTGTTTGCGACCTTCGCCGAAAGCCTTTGGCATACGGTGCTGGATTCGGGTGCGGAGTATGGTGTCGATATCCGCCACAGCGAGGAACTGGTCTAGTTTTCAGTTTTCGCCGGAATGGCCAATTCCGAGCGTCGGCGCCGCCCCTCATTGCCCTGCCGGGCATTTCTCCCCGTAAACGGGGAGAAAGAAGCTGGACCGCAAAGCCGGCACTTTTTTGCACCGTTGGCGATTGGCGAAACCGATGAGGACAGCGTCCTTCGCCCCGTTCACCGGGAGAAGATGCCGGCAGGCGGATGAGGGGCAGCGCCGACGCTCCGAAGGCGAGGCGGAGTGGCGAATTCAAGCCCGAGCGATTGCACCGACGGTCAAGCTCCGCCTTGCCAAACCCAACCACACTGCCTATTCTTACCGCTAAAATAATTTCACACACAGGCAAACTTGTTTCTCGAACCGCAAGGCTGAAATGAGCCAGTCGCCCTACCCCGCAATTGCTGCCGGACCGCCGCGGCCGAGCCTCATCCTGAGGCCCGGCCAGATCGCGCTGCCGCCGGGCATGGAGCGTTATACGATCCATGGCAATGGCGCGGTGCTCATCGACATCGAGGCCGGCGACACGGTCACCGTGCGCAATGTCGAGGGCGGCCAGGCCTGCGAGTTGCTGGCCTGGGACAGGAGCGGCGTCACCGATCCCGGCATTTTTGGTGAAGCATCGAACAGCAACGCTGCCGGCATCAAGGCGCTATTGGCCGAGGACGACGACAGCCTCGCATCGCTACGGAGCGGGCTCGCGCGCCGGCAGGTGCAGCTTGACCATGCCAAGGCGGTTCGCGTGTTCGGCGGCGCGACACCCGCCGGCACCGAGCAGGCTTTCACGGTCGCGCGCGACGGCGCGATGCTGATTGCGACCCCCGGCGGGCCGATGCTGGTCGATGGCCACGACACGGCGACGCCGCTGATTGCCATCGTTCGCCGTGCCACGATCCGCCCGGCGGCGAAATCGCTACTGGCCGATCCGCTGGCCGACCCGGTTCTCGATTTGCGCGTCCATTCGGCGACGGCGGAATCCTATTTCGTCAAGGCTGGCGACTATCTCCAGATCATCGATGTCGACGGGCGCCAGTGCACCGATTTCCAGTGCTTTTCGGCGCGCAAGCTGGACAGGGGATTGGATCATCCGCTCGACGTGACGACGACTCGCACGCTGATGGGTGCGAGCTACCCGATGCCCGGCCTGCATTCCAAATACTTTGACCAGGACATGGAGCCACTGGTCGAGGTGGTGCAGGACACATGCGGCCGGCACGACGCCTTCGCGCTCGCCTGCGCGGCCAAATATTACGACGACATCGGCTATCCCGGCCACACCAACTGCTCGGAGAACTTCAACGGCGCTCTGGCCGGCAAGGGCGTCAATCCCCGCGCGGGCTGGATGGCGATCAACTTCTTCTTCAACACGGCGATCGACGCGCATGGCGTCATGGTGTCCGACGAGCCGTGGTCGCGGGCGGGCGACTATGTGCTGCTCAGGGCGCTCACCGACATCGTCTGCGTGTCCTCCGCCTGCCCCGACGACACGACGCCGGCCAATGGCTGGAACCCGACCGACATCCATGTGCGGACCTATTCCGGCCAGCACAAATTCTCGCGAGCGATCGCCAGACGCATGGCGCCCGATTCGGAACCGAAAATGACCCGCGAGACAGCTTTTCATTCGAGCTTTGCCAAGCACACCCGCAACTTCGGCGAGTACAGGGGCTATTGGCTGGCCAATTCCTTCGCCAAGGAGGGGCCGATCGCGGAATACTGGGCCTGCCGGCAGGACGCGGTGATCATGGACCTGTCGCCGCTGCGCAAGTTCGAGGTCACCGGCCCGGATTCCGAGGCGCTGCTGCAATACACGCTGACCCGCGACGTCAAGAAACTCGGCGTCGGCCAGGTGGTCTATTCGGCCATGTGCTACGAGCATGGCGGCATGATCGACGACGGCACGCTGCTGCGGCTCGGCAAGGACAATTTCCGCTGGGTCGGCGGTGACGATCTGTCCGGCGAATGGCTGCGCGAGACGGCGGCGAAGCTCGGCCTCAACGTGCTGGTGCGCTCGTCAACCGACCAGATGCACAACGTCGCCGTGCAGGGTCCGAAGAGCCGCGACATCCTGCGAGAAGTGATCTGGACTTCGCCATTGCAGCCGTCGATCGACGAGCTCGAATGGTTCCGCTTCGCCGTCGCCCGCATTGGTGGCGGCAACGGCATTCCGGTCGTCGTCTCGCGCACCGGCTATACCGGCGAACTCGGCTACGAGATCTGGTGCCATCCGCGCGACGCCGAAAAAGCGTTCGACGCCATCTGGGAGGCCGGCCAGCCGCATGGGCTGAAGCCGATGGGGCTGCAGGCGCTGGACATGGTGCGCATCGAAGCCGGGCTGATCTTTGCCAGCTACGAATTCTCCGACCAGACCGACCCGTTCGAGGCCGGCATCGGCTTCACCGTGCCGCTGAAGAGCAAGACCGACGATTTCATCGGCCGCGAGGCGCTGATCCGCCGCAAGGAGCACCCGCAGACGAAGCTGGTCGGCCTCGACATCGACGCCAATGTCGACGTCGGCCATGGCGACTGCGTGCATGTCGGCCGCGCCCAGATCGGCGTGGTCACGTCGGGCATGCGTTCTCCGGTGCTGAACAAGACCATCGCTCTGGCCAGGCTCGATGTCACCCATTCGGCTGTCGGCACCGAGGTCGAGATCGGCAAGCTCGACGGCCATGCCAAGCGGCTGCCGGCGCGCGTCGTCGCCTTCGCCCACTACGATCCGCAAAAGACCAAACCACGCTCCTGACGGCCTTCCTCCCAAGACAGTGAGGCCGTGCTGGCAACCTGATAGGAATTTTTTCTTGACCTGCTGAGGGCAGCTATGCTACATATTCGTCCATGGTGCTGATTTGCGCCGGGACCCGCCTCCGGCGGGTTTTTCGTTTCCAGACCCCTGGTCCTTTTCCGAACAATCCTGCCCGCCAGTGTGAAGCTGACATGTTTCGCAAGCGTGATGTGCACGGCGCGACAATTCGCTTGACGTGAAAGCGCGCCGGATCAATCTTCACTCCTAAGAAAAAAATACGACTGAGTGGAAACACCAGCAGTCGATCAATGCATGCTTCGATGGTGAGCCTAGCGAAGCCGCGGCGGTCACGAACGGGGAACATCAAAATGGGGAACAAAGACATATGAGCACGATAACGACTGTCCTGGAGCCGCTTGCCGAAGGCAAGTTGCACCGAAATATCGACTGGCGCGGCGCCTTCTGGGTGGCGAGCGGTGTGCCTGCCCTCGTCCTGTTCTCGATCGGCGGCATTGCCGGCACGACCGGCACGCTGGCCTTCGCGATCTGGATCTTCTCCATGATCATGGGCTTCCTGCAATCCTTCACCTATGCCGAAATCGCCGGACTGTTTCCGAACAAGTCGGGCGGCGCGTCGATCTACGGCGCCACCGCATGGCTGCGCTATTCCAAGTTCATCGCGCCGCTGTCGGTGTGGTGCAACTGGTTCGCCTGGTCGCCGGTGCTGTCGCTCGGCTGCTCGATCGCCGCCGCCTATATCCTCAACGCGTTGGCGCCGGTGCCGCTGTTCACCGATGCCTCGCCCGAAGTCGTCGCCTATATCGCGGCGCATGCCGGGACGAGTGCCGCCGACGCCATCACGGCGGTGACCGCCGCGGCAACGCCGGTGATCCGCAACTGGACGCTCTACAGCCACACGCTGGGGCCGGTCTCGTTCACCCTCAACGCGACCTTCTTCATCGGCGCGGTGCTGATGCTGATCATCTTCGCCATCCAGCATCGCGGCATCCTCGGCACTGCCAACGTGCAGAAATATATCGGCCTGCTGGTTATCATCCCGATGCTGATCGTCGGCGTGGTGCCGATCGTCACCGGCCAGATCAACTGGGCGAATTTTTCGCCGCTGGTGCCGCTGGCGGCCGCCTATGCGCCCGAACCCGGCGCCTGGAACATCGCCGGCTGGACGCTGGTGCTTGGCGGCATGTTCATCGCCGCCTGGTCGACCTACGGCTTCGAGACCGCCGTCTGCTACACCTCGGAGTTCAAGAACCCGGGCACCGACACGTTCAAGGCGATCTTCTATTCCGGCCTTTTGTGCATGCTGCTGTTCATCCTGGTGCCGTTCACCTTCCAGGGCGTGCTTGGCCTCAACGGCATGCTGGCGACACCGATCGTCGACGGCTCCGGTGTAGCCGACGCGCTGGCCGGCATGGTCGGCGGCGGCGCACTGATCCACAGCCTTTTGGTGATGCTGATGATCCTGGCTCTGGTTCTGTGCATCATGACGGCCATGGCCGGCTCTTCACGCACGCTCTACCAGGGCTCGGTCGATGGCTGGCTGCCGCGCTATCTCAGCCATGTCAACGAACATGGCGCGCCGACGCGGGCAATGTGGACCGATCTCGTCTTCAACCTGATCGTGCTGGCCATCGCCTCTGCCGACGCGACGAGCTTCTTCTTCATCCTCGCCGTGTCGAACTGCGGCTATATCATCTTCAACTTCCTCAACCTCAATGCCGGCTGGATCCACCGCATCGACAACGGCCATATCGCCCGGCCTTGGAAAGCACCGAGCTGGTTGCTCGGCGTCGGCGCGATCTTCGCCTATGTCAACATGATCTTCATGGGCGCGGGCGCCAAGGTGTGGAACCCGATGGCGCT
The DNA here is from genome assembly GCF_003997415.1 of Mesorhizobium sp. M7A.F.Ca.MR.245.00.0.0. NCBI lineage: Bacteria > Pseudomonadati > Pseudomonadota > Alphaproteobacteria > Hyphomicrobiales > Phyllobacteriaceae > Mesorhizobium > Mesorhizobium sp. M7A.F.Ca.MR.245.00.0.0. The sequence goes on from NZ_RZTE01000012.1 coordinate 127,666, forward strand.
GTGGGCTGGCCTGATCACGGCAGCCCTGATCATCCCGGTGTTCTGCTTCCGCCATTACATCCAGGACAAGGGCAAGTTCCCCGACCACATGCTGGCCGATCTCGGCATGACGGGGGCCGACCTCTCGGTCAAAAAGGCGGGCATACTGCCCTACCTGACCCTGGTCGCCGGCGTGGTGGTGATGCTGCTCGCCAACTGGTTCTTCGTCATCTGACCTCGTAAAAGTGAAAAGGATCGGGCGCGCTTCGGCGCGCCCGATCCTTTTCGACTGGCGTGATCGGTCTATTCGGCGGCCAGCGCCAGTTGCGGCTTTTCGGCTTCCTGGCTCAGTTCCAGATCGTCGGTCCGCCCCTCCGCCCCGCGCTTCTTCGGCTCCCGGCCGAAGAACAGGGCATACCCGGCAGGCAGGACCAGGATGGTCAGCACCGTGGCAACGAGGATGCCGCCCATCATGGCGTAGGCGAGCGGACCCCAGAAGACGCCGCGCGAGATCGGGATCAGCGCCAGCACCGCCGTCAGCGCCGTCAGCGTGATCGGCCGGAAACGGCGAACGGCCGAACCGATGATCGCCTCGTAGCGGTCCATGCCCGCGGCGATGTCCTGGTCGATCTGGTCGACCAGGATGATCGAGTTGCGCATGATGATGCCGAGCAGCGCGATGACGCCGAGAATGGCGACGAAGCCGAACGGCGCGCCGCTGATCAAGAGTGCCGCGGCAGCACCGATAATGCCAAGCGGACCGGTCGCCAGCACCAGCATCGCCTTGCCGAAGTTCTGCAGCTGGATCATCAAAAGCACGACGATGACGGCTAACATGATCGGCGCCTTGGCGGCGATCGAAGCCTGGCTTTCCGCCGAATCCTCCGCACCGCCCTGGATCTCGACCTTGTAGCCGGGCGCCAATCCGTCACGCAGGCCCTGCATATCCTTGTACAGTTTGGTGACGACGTCATTGGACTGCACGCCGTCGGGCAGCGTTGCCCTCACACTGATGGTCGGCAGACGGTCGCGGCGCCACTCGATGCCTTGCTCCAATACCGGCACCACCTTGGCAACCTGCGACAGCGGCACGAAGCCACCGAAGTCGGTCGGGATATAGACCGAGTCGACCGAGGACAGCAGGCTGCGGCTGGCATCCGGCTCGCGGGCGACGATGGACACCGTCTCCTCGCCGTCGCGGAAGTCGTCGAGCGGCGCGCCGGACATCGCCGCCTGCAGCATCTGGCGGATTCGCTGCGAGGTGACGCCGAGTGCGCGGGCACGATCCTGGTCGATGACCAGCTTCATCGCCGGAACCGGCTCCAGCCAGTCATCATGCACGGCGCCAAGCAGCGGATCCTCACGGAACTTCGCCTTCACCTGGTCGGCGATGCGGCGCACTTCCTGGCGATCCGGTCCCATGACGCGCATCTGCACCGGCCAGCCGGTCGGCGGGCCGAGGAACAGACGATCGACCTTGGCACGGATGGATGGGAAGTCTTCAGCCAGAACGGTGCGCAACTTGACGATCAGCCGTTCGCGGGCCGGTTCGTCATTGGCCATGACGAGCAGCTGGGCGAAGTTGGGGTTGCTCAGCTGCTGGTCGAGCGGCAGGAAGAAGCGCGGCGCGCCTTCGCCGATATAGGTGGCGATGAAACGCTTGTCCTTGTCGTCCATCATCTTGGTTTCGAGCGCCTTGGCCTGCGCCTCGACTTCCTTGATGCTGGTGCCTTCCGGCAGCCAAAGGTCGACGAGGATTTCCGGCCGCGACGATTGCGGGAAGAAGTTCTGCGGAATAAACTGGAAAGCCCACAGGCTGGTGCCGAAGGTGACCAGCGTCATCACCAGGACGATGATGCGATGGCGCACGGCCCAGCTGACGGTAGCACGAAGCCGGCGATAGAAACGCGTGTCGAAGACATCGTGATGGCTGCCGGCATGCTTGCGCTGCTTGAGGATCATGTTGCCGAGCCATGGCGTGAAATAGACCGCGACGAACCAGGAGACGATCAGCGCGATGCCGACGACGTAGAACAGGGTGCGGACATATTCGCCGGCGGTCGAGGCCGCGAAGCCGACCGGAATGAAGCCGGCTGTGGTGATCAGCGTGCCGGTCAGCATCGGGAAGGCGGTCGAGGAATAGGCGAAACTCGCCGCCTCGACCTTGACCATCCCCTCCTCCAGCTTGCGCTCCATCATCTCGACGACGATCATCGCGTCGTCGACCAGAAGACCGAGCGCGATGATCAGCGCGCCGAGCGAGATGCGCTGCAGGTCGATGCCGAGCTCGTACATGATGGCGAAGGTCGCAGCCAGCACCAGCGGGATGGCGATGGCGATGACCAGGCCGGAACGCCAGCCTATCGACAGGAACGAGACGACGAGCACGATCAGCAACGCTTCGCCGAGCGCATGCATGAACTCGGCCACCGCATCGGTGACGACGCCCGGCTGGTCGGAGATCTGGTCGACCGCAACGCCGTAGGGCAGCGCCTCTTCGAAGCGCTTGTAGGTGGCCTCGACATCCTTGCCGACGTCGGTAACCTTGAAGCCCTTGGCCATGACGACGCCCAACTGCACGCTGTCGTGACCGTTGAAGCGGTATTTGCGCTGGAACGGATCTTCCAGCCCCGAGGTCACCGTGGCGATGTCGCCCAGCCTTGTGACCTGGCCGCCGGCGCGCAGGCGCAGGTTCCGGATATCCTCGACCTTGCCGACATCGCCCTCGACGGAGATGCGTACCGAGTTGGTGCCGGTATCGACGGAGCCGGCCGGGTCGACATTGTTCTGTCCCTTGATCGCATTCTGCAGATCGGTCAGCGTCAGGCCGCGTTCGGCCAGGGCCTTGGACGAGACGTCGATATAGAGCTTTTCCGGCTGGTCGCCGATGATGACGGCCTTCTCGACGCCGGGCGTCGTCAAAAGCATGTCGCGCGCCTGGATGGCGAACTTCTTCAGTTCGGGATAGCTGAAGCCGTCGCCGCTGATCGAATGCAAGGTGATGAAGGTGTCGCCGAACTCGTCGTTGAAATACGGGCCGAGCAGGCCCTGCGGCAGGTCGCCCTGGATATCGCCCACCTTCTTGCGCACCTGGTAGAACGCGTCGGTCACCTCGGCGGTGTTGGTGTCGCCCTTGATCTGCACGGTGATGATGGCGCTGCCGGCGCGGGTGAAGGAGCGCACGAAATCGAGATGCGGCGTTTCCTGCAGCTTGCGTTCGATCTTGTTGACGACCTGGTCTTCCATCTCCTTGATCGAGGAGCCCGGCCAGATCGCCTGGACGACCATGATCCGGAAGGTGAAATCGGGATCTTCCTTCTGGCCCATACGCATCAGGCCGAGCGCGCCGGAAATGATGATCAGGCCGAACAGGAACCGCGCAATGGCGGGATGGCCGATTGCCCAGCGCGACAGGTTGAAGGGCCGCTTCTCTTCCGTGGAATTGGTCATCGACGCTGGTCCATCTATCTAGCGCAACAAAATCGAGGTTTCATAGTGGCTTCCGGGCGGCAAGGCTCTCCGAGCGGAGAAGCACTCATCGCGGTGGGACGCGAGATCGATGTGGGGGTTACATCAATCGAGCGTCTCGGTCGGGCGCCTGCCGCCCGGAAACCAACGACTGCGGGAACGCGCAGCCGGTTGTCTGTCGTCAGCGCACCTGCTTGGCGTCGCCGTCTGCCGCGGATGCCGATTGCAGCGCCGCATCACCAGCGAGCTTCACCTTCAGGTTTTCGGTCATGAATTGCGTGCCGGCGGCGACCACGACATCGCCGGGTTTCAAACCCTCTGCGACACGCACGCCATCGGCGGCGAACTCGGCAACCTTGATCGGACGGGCATGAACGGTGTCGGCGCCACGATCGACGGTCCAGACGATCGATTGGGTGCCTTGCTCGGCCAATGCGCTCAGCGGGATCGAGACCAGCTGCCGCTCATTGGCCGCCGAGGCTTCGATGCTGGCGGTCATGCCGAGCAGCACACGCGGATCGTTTGGCAGGCTGACGCGGACGGCAAAGGTGCGTGACTGCGGATCGGCGCTGCCGGCGACTTCGCGGACCTTGCCATCGAGCGCCAGCGCATCGTCGGACCAGAAGCCCGCCTTGACTGCCTTGCCCGGCCTGAATTCGGCGATTTCCATTTCGGGGACGGCGATCAGCACTTCCTTCTCGCCGTCGACGGCGACAGTGACAACCGGCGTACCGGAACCGACGACCTGACCGACGTCGGCACTGACCGTGGTGACGATGCCATCCCTGTCGGCCTTGAGATCGGTATAGCCGACCTGGTTCTTCGCCTGTGCAAGTGTCGAAAGGGCGGAATCACGCGTGGCGACCGCTTGGTCATAGGTCAAGGTCGCCTGTTCGAGCTGTGATTTCGGGGCAAAATTCTTGGCAAAAAGCTGCTCGGCTCGCTTGCGGGCAAGCTCCACGGTCTCGACCTGCCGCTCGGCGGCATCGAGCGCTGCCTGCGCGCTCTTGACCGAGAGGTCGTAGTCAATGGGATCGATGCGGGCGAGCACATCGCCCGCGGCCACATGCTGGCCGATATCGACGAGGCGCTCGGTGATCTTGCCATTGACGCGGAACGCCAGAGCGCTCTCGGTGCGGGCTCGCACCGAGCCGGAATAGGAGAGCGTGCGGGTGTCGTGCACCTTCGCGATCTCGACAACCTTGACGGGACGGATGATATCCTTGACTTCGGCTTTTTCCTGGCTGCAGCCGGCAAGCCCGAGAGTGGCGACGATCAGGCCGGCAACTGGCAGCTTGCGAAGGATGGAATTGGACAAAGACATCTTGGTACTCCGACTGGAGATGAATGGTCGACAACCGGCTGGCGGGGGCTATTACTTCAGAGCTCTGATCGCATAGTCGATCAGATCGTCGGGCATCGCCCGGTTGGTCTTGGCAAGGCACTGCGCCACCATTTGCGGATGGCACAGGATGACCGTTGCGGCACCGAAGCAGCGCGACGCGGTCACCGGGTCCTGTTGTCTGAACTCACCGGCCTCGATGCCGTCGCGGATCACCTCCGCAAACAGGTCGTGGATGCTGTCGACATGCTTGTCGATCACACCCCAATCCCGTTCGAGGGCGACGATGACCATCTCGTGGACCTTCTGGTCGTCGAGCATGACCTCCATCGTCATCTTGTATTGCGCATGCACGTAACGCCGAAGCCGCTCCTCGGCGCTGATCGGCAGGCGCGAAATCTCGTAGGCCATCTTGTAGCTGGCGCCGAGCATACGGCCGCAGACGGCCTGGTGGATTTCGACCTTGGAGGCGAAGAAACGGTAGATGTTGGCGGGCGACATGCCGAGCTCACGCGCGATGTCGGCGACATTGGTCTTGCCGTAGCCATAGTGCCGGAACAGGCGCTCGGCGCAATCGAGAATGCGCGTTACATTTTCCTGTCGGGCGGCTTCGGCGACTATGGTGGCGGCTTCGGACATGATCCTCTATCGATTTACGAGTGATGAATTTCGATTTTCGTCATTCGTAAATTGAAAAGAGCGACCTGTCAATGCGGATTCGGTGTACACGTACGAATGGTGACAGATGGTGACAGGGAACCGACGAAAGTCGCGGAGGCTTTGCCCAATCGCAAAGGTCGTAACTGGAGGAGAGCAGCGACGAGGCTTAAGTCCCCCTCGCCATCTCGCGCAACCGGAATTTCTGGATCTTGCCGGTCGAGGTCTTCGGGATTTCGGCGAAGATGACCGCCTTCGGCACCTTGAACCGGGCAAGCAGCGCGCGGCAGTGATCGATGATCTCGGCTTCGGTCGCGGCCTTGCCGGGCTTCAGCTCGACATAGGCAACAGGCACCTCGCCCCATTTGTCGTCGGGCCTGGCGACGACGCCGCAAGAGGCAACCGACGGGTGCTTGTAGAGCGCGTCCTCGACCTCGATAGAGGAAATGTTCTCGCCACCGGAGATGATGATGTCCTTGGAGCGGTCCTTGAGCTGGATGTAGCCATCGGGGTGCATGACGCCGAGATCGCCGGAGTGGAACCAGCCGCCGGCGAAGGCCTCGTCGCTCGCCTTGCGGTTCTTCAAATAGCCTTTCATGACGATGTTGCCGCGGAACATGACCTCGCCGATGGTCTCACCATCGGCCGGTGTGGTCCGCATCGTCTCGGGGTCCATGACGGTCAGGCCTTCGAGCGCCGCATAGCGCACGCCCTGCCGCGCCTTCCTGGCACTGCGCTCGCCCTTTTCGAGATCATCCCAGGCGCCATGCCATTCGTTGACGACCGCCGGACCATAGGTCTCGGTCAGGCCGTAGAGGTGGGTGACGGCAAAGCCGGCATCGGCCATCCCCGACAGCACCGCTTCCGGTGGCGGAGCTGCCGCGGTGTTGAAGGTGACAGTCTGCGGGAATTCGCGCTTGTCCTCCTCCCTGGCATTGATCAGCACCGACATGACGACCGGGGCGCCGCACAGATGGGTAACGCCGTGATCGGCAATCGCATCGTAGACCGGCTTCGGCCGCACCCAGCGCAGGCAGACATGGGTGCCGGCCTGGACGGCAAGCGTCCAGGGAAAGCACCAGCCATTGCAGTGGAACATCGGCAGCGTCCAGAGATAGACGGCGTGCTTGGCCATGCCCGCATGAATGGTGTTGGTGTAGGCCATCAGCGCGGCACCGCGATGGTGGTAGACGACGCCCTTCGGATTGCCTGTCGTTCCGGAAGTGTAGTTGAGCGAGATGGCGTCCCACTCGTCGTCGGGCATCGACCAAGCGAAATCCTCGGCGCCGCCTGCAACAAACGCCTCATAGTCCAGCGTGCCAACCCGCTCGCCCTTCGGATACGGCGCGTCGTCGGCGTATTCGGGATCATCATAGTCGATGACCAGCGGCTTGACCTTGGCCAGTTCCAGGGCCTGCCTGACAACGCCGGAGAATTCGCGGTCCACGATCAGCACCTTGGTCTCGGCATGATCGAGTTGGAAGGCGATGACCGCGGCATCGAGGCGGGTGTTGAGCGAATGCAGCACCGCCTTGGTCATCGGCACGCCGAAATGCGCCTCCAGCATCGGCGGCGTGTTGGACAGCATGACGGTGACGGTGTCGCCCTTGCCGATGCCGCGCCTGTCGAGCGCGGAGGCAAGCTTCAGCGACCGATGCCAGAAAGTGCGATAGTCGATGCGCTGGCGGCCGTGAATGATGGCGACATGGTCGGGATAGGTCTTGGCCGCGCGCTCCAGATAGGTGAGCGGCGTCAACGGCTGATGGTTGGCCGCGTTCTTGTCGAGATCCTGTTCGTAAGGACTGCCCATCCCATGCTCCCCCCGCGGTTTCTTTCAGACGTTTTAATCACAGGCTCGGGCCGCGTCACCACAAACGATGCCACGAGAGAGCGCATTCGGCACAATGATGAACCAGATTCAGCGTAAGCGGGAGTATCGCATACCTCTGCCCAGTTTGACTTTTGTCGAGAGCCGTGAATAATGTCAGCCGAGGAGACGGCATGGCGATCCGACCGGCAGAACAACTCATCCACAAGGCCGCCTGGCTCTACTATGCCCATGGCCTGCGGCAGGACCAGGTGGCGAGCCAGCTTAACATTTCCCGTGCCTCGGTCGCCATGTATCTGCGCAAGGCGCGCGAGACCGGCATCGTCAACATCTCGACTTCGACCCAGCTTTTCACCGACGACGTTCTGGCGCGCAAGCTCGAGGATGCGTTGAGCCTCGACGCCGTCTGGATCGCACCGGAGAATGATCATATTGCCGACCCATCGACGGAAATCGCCGTGCTGGCGGCAAGCGTCTTTCTCGAACTGGTCAAGAAGGGCGACCGCATCGGCGTCGCCTGGGGCCGCACCGTCTATATGATCGCCGACGTGATGTCCTATGCCGATCTGCAGGATGTCACGGTGGTGCAGCTCTGCGGCAATCTCGGCGCGCCCTATTCCTATCGCCCCGACCAATGCACCATGGAAATCGCGCGGCGGCTCAACGCCAAGGGGCTCAATTTCTACGCGCCGCTGGTGCTGTCGACGGAAGAACTCGCGCGGGCGCTGCGTGCCGAGCCGGTGATCCGGGAACAATTGTCGGGTGTCAGCGAATGCGACCTGGCGTTATACTCGGTCGGCGCGGTCGACGCCGACAGCCATCTGGTCAAATGCGGCGCGCTGACGCCAAGAGAAATGGCGGATCTGCGCAGCCAAGGCGCTGCCGGCGTGATTGCCGGGCAGATCATAGACGCCGAAGGCAAGGTGCTCGGCTGCAGTTATAACCGCCGGGTGATCTCCGCCGAGCTTGCCTCGCTGCGCGCCATCGCCAGGCGTTTGGTGGTGGTGCAGGAGGACAGCAAGTTCGAACCGCTGCTCGCGGCGATCGCGGGCGGCCTTTGCACGCATCTGGTGGTCGGCGCGCACATGGCGCAGCGGCTCCTGGATCATGCGGCTGCCACGACAGAAAAGGCCTCCTAGAAATCCTCCTCTCCGCCGCCGGCGCATTGTCATCAAAGTCGCGGCAATCCTGTTTCACCATCAAGACAAACAACCGGACGAAGCGAACATGAACAATTTGTGGAATGACGAAACAGCCGAAAAACTCGTTGCCGACTACGCGAAAAAGGGTGTCGGCCGCGACCTGGCACTGCGCGTCTACACGACCCGGCTGCTCGGCGGCGAACCACGGCTGGTCCTGCATGGCGGCGGCAACACTTCCTGCAAGACGACGGCAACCGATCTTGTCGGCGACCAGTGGGACGTGCTGTGCGTCAAGGGCAGCGGCTGGGACATGGGCGTCATCGAGCCGCAGGGCCTGCCGGCGGTCAAGCTCAAGCCGCTGCTCAAGGCGCGCGCGCTGAACAGGCTGGCCGACGAAGACATGGTTGCCCTGCAACGCGTCAACCTCATCGATCCGTCCTCGCCCAACCCGTCGGTCGAGACGCTGCTGCATGCCTTCCTGCCGCACAAGTTCGTCGACCACACGCACTCGACCGCCATTCTCGCCATCGTCGACCAGGAGGACTCCAAGCCGCTGGTGAAGACGGTTTTCGGCAGCAAGATGGGTTACGTGCCTTACATCATGCCCGGTTTCGACCTCGCCAAGGCGGCCGCCGACATCTTCGACGCCGACCCTGATGTCGAAGGCCTGATCCTCGACAAGCACGGCATTTTCACCTTCGGCGACGACGCCAAACAGGCCTACGACCGGATGATCCACTATGTGAATGTCGCCGAGGACTTCATTGCCGCAAGCGGCAAGCCGAAGGCGGCAATGGCAGCCTTGCCGGCAAAGCTCGCGACGCCGGCGTCCATCGCGCCGATGCTGCGCGGTGCGGTGGCGGTGGCGCGCGGCGAAGGCCGCTTCGACCGCATGATCAGCGATTTCCGCACTTCGCCGGCAATTGTCGATTTCATCAATTCGGCTGAGATCGCCGACTATGCCGGACGCGGTGTGTCGACACCGGATCTGTCGATCCGCATCAAGACCGGCCCAATGGCGCTGCCGGCGCCCGATGCGGACAAGGCCGGTGACTACAAGGCGGTGATCAAGAGCCATGTCGACGCCTTCGCCAAGGATTATCGCGCCTATTTCGAAACCAATGATGCGCTCGACGACGTCAAGCGCACCATGCTCGACCAGATGCCGCGGCTGACGCTGGTGCCCGGCCTCGGCATGTTCGGCCATGGCCGCACGCTGAAGGACGCGAAGATCGCCTCGGATGTCGGCGAGATGTGGATCGAGGCGGTGCGCGGCGCCGAGGCGGTCGGCCGTTTCCATCCGCTGTCCAAGGCCGATCTGTTCCCGCTGGAATACTGGTCGCTGGAACAGGCCAAGCTCGCCTCCAACAAGCCGAAGCCACTGACTGGCCAGGTGGTGCTGATCACCGGCGGCGCCGGCGCGATCGGTGCAGCGACAGCCAAATTGTTCGCCGACAATGGCGCCCATGCAGTCGTCGTCGATCTCGACGCCGAAAAGGCTGCCGATGCGGCGAAGAAAGCCGGCAACAATTCGATCGGCGTCGCCGCAGACATCACCGACCCGGCACAGGTGCGTGCCGCCTTCGACAAAGCGGTTGCCGTGTTCGGCGGTGTCGACATCCTGGTTTCCAATGCCGGCGCCGCCTGGGAAGGCCGCATCGGCGAGCTCGACGACGCGCTCCTGCGCAAGAGTTTCGAGCTCAATTTCTTCGCCCACCAATCGGTGGCGCAGAATGCCGTGCGCATCATGCTCGAGCAGGGCACAGGCGGCGTGCTTTTGTTCAACACCTCCAAACAGGCGGTCAACCCCGGCCCGAAGTTCGGCGCCTATGGCGTGCCGAAGGCGGCGACACTGTTCCTGTCCAGGCAATACGCGCTCGACTATGGCGCGCATGGCATCCGCTCCAACGCCGTCAACGCCGACCGCATCCGCTCGGGGCTTCTAACCGACGCCATGATTGCCAGCCGTTCGGGCGCGCGGGGCGTGTCGGAGAAGGACTACATGTCCGGCAATCTGCTCGGCCAGGAAGTGACGGCGCAGGACGTGGCGCAGGCCTTCCTGCATCACGCGCTGGCCGACCGCACCACCGCCGATGTGACGACGGTCGACGGCGGGAATATCGCGGCAGCGCTGCGCTGAAGTAGAGATCCGTCCAGACGAAAAGGTGCGGTGCAACTCCGAAGCTTGCTCGAGAAGGGGCGGTTGGGAACTTTCGACCCGACCGGCCATTGAGATCGAGCAAGATCAAGCAGCTAATTGTTGCCGGGAGTTCCCTCATGCCAACCGATGACTGGTCCCTGCCCGAACGCTTTATTTTTTCGGGTCACCCGATCGCATGGGGAACGATCGGCGACGGCCCGCCGGCGGTCTTGCTTCATGGTACCCCGTTCTCGTCGGTGGAATGGCGGCGCATTGCAGCTTGGCTCGGGCAGCGGCGCCGGATCTACTATTTCGACATGCTCGGCTACGGGCAATCCGCCAAGCCCGACGCGGACGTGTCGCGCGGCATTCAAAACGAGTTGTTCGCGGCGCTCTACGCTCACTGGGAGCTGGAGTGGCCCGACATCGTGGCGCATGACTTCGGCGGCTCCGTCGCGTTGCGCGGCCACCTGCTCAACGGGCTCGATTATCGCTCTCTGGTGCTGATTGATCCGGTCGCGATCAACCCTCAGGGATCGCCCTTGGTTCAAGCGGCAAAAGAACACGAGAAAGCGTTTGCCAGTCTGCCCGCCTATATCCATGAAGCCATGCTTCGCGCCTATATCGGCGGCGCTGTCGCGAACGCATTGCGCGCGGACGAAATGCAGCTCTATCTGCAGCCATGGCTTGGAGACGAGGGACAAAAGGCCTTTTGGCGTCAGATCGCACAGATGGACGACAAGTACAGTCGAGAGGTCGAGTGGCGATACGACGAGATACGTTGCCCTGTGACGATCCTGTGGGGTGAAGACGACGAGTGGATCCCGCTCGACGACGGGCGAGAACTCGCGCGCCGCATTCCCGGTGCGCCGTTCATCACGGTTCCAAATGCCAAACATCTCGTTCAGGAAGACGCGCCGGAGGCAATAATCTCGACTGTGCTCGACTTCTGGAACGACCAGCATCCTTCGGCCGCCGCGAAACCCCTGCTACAGCAACTCTAGAATGTGTTTCCAGGCCTTGGTTCCCAGCCTCGAATCAGCCTCGTCACTGCGGGCATCGAAACAAGGTTCCGGCGACGGCGCCGGACAGGTCTTCCTCGATTGCCGCCTGGACTTCCATATAAGCACCGTACCTTGGGCCGGAGCCTGGCGCCGGCTGCAGATATTCGGCAAAAAGGCCGCCTGCAGCAAGCGGCTGCAGGCGGCCTTCGATAGCGAAACCTACTTGGCGTTCGGGTTCGGCATCCAGGCCGGCATCGCGACATCGGCATGGGCGAACTGCGGCAGCTTGGCCGACAGGTCTTCCATGTTCTTGATGTCCTTGTCGATGAGGTCCTTCTGGGTGATCAGCGTCGGCGGCACGACGACGTTGTGGCCGGGATCTTCGCCGGCCAGCAGCTGCGCCAGCGCACGCACCGAGACCTGGCCGACGACGGCCGGATTGGTCGCGGCGGTCGCGGCCCAGGCGCTGTCGGGCTCACGCATCGCAGCGATATCGGACGTCGAGATATCGGCCGAATAGATCTTGATGCCCTTGTTCAAGCCCGCTTCGTCGACGGCGATCTTCACGCCCTTGGCGAATTCGTCATAGGGAGCGAACATCACCTTGATGTCGGGATGCGCCGTCAGCACCGAACGCGCCTGGTTGGCGACGGAGTTGGCGATCGGATTGTCGAGCGTGCCGAACATCGCGACCTCCTTGATGCCGGCATATTTCTTCTTGACGTCGACCCAGGTCTCGTTGCGGCGGTCGAGCGGCGCGATGCCGGCGACATAGACATAGCCGGCATTCCAGCTCTCGCCATTGTCCTTGACAGCCTGCTCGAGCGCGAGGCGCGCCAAGTCGCGGTCGGACTGTTCGATCTGCGGGATTTTGGGATTTTCGACATTGACGTCGAAGGCCACCACCTTGATGCCGGCGTCGACCGCACGCTGTGCGGCGTCCTTCATCGATTCCGTCAGGCCGTGCTGGATGATGATGCCCTGCACGCCAAGCGCGATGGCCTGATCGACCATGTCGGACTGAAGGGCGGCATCCTGGCGGCTGTCGAGGACACGCAAGTCGATGCCGAGCGCCTTCGACTGTGCCTCGACGCCCGAGAGATAGGCCTGGAAGAAGTCGCCGGTCGAGAGATAACGCACCAGCGCGATCTTGACGCCGGGCTTGTCGAAAGGCGCCGGCTTGTCCGCGGCAAAAGCCGGGACCTGCATCAGCATGGTTGCGCCGGCCAATCCGAGCGCCACCTTCCCCAGAAGTCTTCTTGTAATGCTCACTTTGTTTTCCTCCACTCTTGTTGAACCCAAAATCCTGTTCCGGTCGAAAGCTACCTCCGGCCTCTGCCAGAAAGCGCAAAGGTGAAGACAAGGGCGACGACCAGAACCACGCCCTTGACGAAATCCTGCGTATAGTAAGGCGCGTTCATCATCGTCAGGCCTTGCAGCAAGATGCCGACGAACAGCGCACCGATGGCAGTGCCGAAGGCGTTCGGCTTGGCGGCACCTAGCACCGCGTAGCCGATCAGTGCCGCGGCGACCGCATCGAGCAGCAGATTATTACCCGAGGCGATGTCGCCGCGTCCAAGCCGGGCAGCGAGCAAAATACCGCCAATCGAGGCAAAAACTCCTGAAATAACGTAGGCCCAGATCTTGTATGCCTTGACAGGCGCACCGGCGAGTTCGGCGGCGCGCTCATTGCTGCCGACGGCATACATCATGCGGCCGAAACGTGTGTATTCGAGGAAGAACCAGATCAGCACGGCGAGCACGAGCAGGACCACCACCGACACCGGAATGAGGTTCGGGATGAAGAAATCGAAACGGTGGCGGCCGAGCGCCAGGAAGGCGTCGGAGAATTTGCCGCTGGCGACCGAACCGTCGGGCATGGTCATGCCGGTGGCGATCGAGCGGCCTTCTGTCGGAATGCGCTGCAGGCCGACGAGCAGGAACATCATGCCGAGCGTCGCCAGCAGATCGGGCACACGCATGTAGACGATCAACCAGCCATTGATCAGGCCGACAATGGCGCCGATGAGCAGGCAGACGACGACCGCGACAAGGGCGTTCTGCTCCAGCACCACCATGACATAGGCCGCCGCCATCATGGCTGATGTAGCGACCGAGCCGATCGACAGATCGAAGCCGCCGACGACGAGCGTGGCGGTGACGCCGAGCGCCAGCACGCCGGTGATGGCGACCGACTGGAAGATGAAGACGGCACTTTGCGGCGAAACGAAACCGTCGGCAGCGATCGAGAAATAGGCGACGAGCCCGAACAAGAGCACGATGAACCCGTAGCGGATGGCGTGGTCGCGCAATGTCATTCGGCGCTCCCGCGCGCTGCTGCCGTCTTTACCCAACCCGAACCCATGCTCTCTCCATTCCAATTCCTATAGCCCGCGCTCAGGCCGCACTGTGCAGCGGCCCGCCGGCGACCTCGGCCAGCAGGCGGTCGAGATCGACATCGGCATTGCGGTGTTCGCCGACGATAGTGTGTTCCGACATGACCAGGATGCGATCGGCGGTCTCCAGGGCCTCGTCGAGTTCGGTGACGAACAGCAGCGTGGCGCGTTCGTTTGCACTCGCCCTGAGCTTGGCGGCAATGTCGCGCCGGGCCGAGATATCGACGCCCTGAAACGGCTCATCCAGGATGAACAGCCTTGCATCCTGCGCCATCCAGCGGGCGACCATCACCTTCTGCTGGTTGCCGCCGGACAGCTCCGACATCTCGTCCTTCTCGGAACGGCAGACGATGCTCAGTTCCTCGATCTGCCGGCGTGCCGTGGTGCGTTCGAGGCGGCGCCTCAGGATGCCGAAGCGAGACATGCGCTTGTGAAACGGCAGGCTGATGTTTTCCTGGATGTTGAAGCCTTGGACGATGCCGTTCTCGCCGCGGTCCTTGGCGACCAGGAACACGCCGGCAGCGATCGCTTCGCCGGCTGTTTCAGGTGCATAAGGCCTGCCGTTCAGCGTCATTGTACCGGCGAGCGGCCGGCGCACGCCAAACAGCGTCTCGGCAAGCGCCGTCTTGCCGACGCCGACGAGGCCGGTGATGGCAACAACCTCGCCGTCGCCGAGTGTCAGCGAGATCGGCCGGGCGCCCGGCGCAATGCGTAGACCCTCGATCGTCAGGACTGCCTTGGCCGAATTCCTGACGACGATCTGGTCGAGATGGATCTTGCGGCCGAGCATGGCGTTGACCGCGCCTTCATAGTCGAGCGGTTTCCTGTCGAAAATGCCTGAGATGATCCCGTCACGCATCGAGACGATGCGATCGGCCAGCCGCCTGATGTCCGACATGCGATGCGAGATGTAGAGGATCGCCACGCCCTGCTCGCGCAGCCTGTCGATCAGCGCGAACAGCCGGTCGGCCTCAGCGCTGGACAGCGATGAGGTCGGCTCGTCGAGGATCAGCACTTTCGGCTTGTGCGCCAGCGCGCGGGCAATCGCCACCATCTGGCGATCGGCCAGCGAAAGATCGCTCACCCGCGCCTTCAATTCGATGGCCAGCCCCATGCGGTCGGCAACCGCCTTGGCCTCCCGCCGCACACGGACCGGATTGAACAGGGTCGGCGCGCCGCTGCCGCTCAGCCGGTCGAGGGTCAGGTTGGTGGCGACGTCGAGGTCGGCGACGACACCGTCGTTGATATTCTGGTGCACGGTGACGACGCCGGCGCGGATCGCTTCGGCCGGGGTTTTCGGTGCGAAATCCTGGTCGGCGAGCGCCATCGTGCCGCCGCCGCGTTCGTAGACACCGGAGATGATCTTGACGAGGGTGGATTTGCCGGCGCCGTTGGCGCCCATCAGCACGGTGACTTCGCCGGCATGCAATTCGACCGAGACGCCGCCTAGCACCTCGTTATGGCCAAAGGATTTCCTCAGTCCCTCTACGCGGAACACGGCATTACCGACCATGCGTTCCTCCCTGACATGACGCTATGGGCTGCATCGGCAATTGTCAACACGATTGACAATTGCCAGATCGCTTCCTAGCTTGGCCCAGCCGCCACGCCTCCGTTATGTTCGGAGCGCATAAGCGGGAGGATGACGATGACTGAAAAATTGCCGTTCGAAGCACTATCGGTCGAAACCCTGGCTGCACGCCTTGGCGGCAACGAGGCGCTATGCGCGAAGATCGGCAAGGACACTGGCGCCTGGAAGGTCCGCGAGGTCGGCGACGGCAATCTCAACCTGGTGTTCATTGTCGAGGGCGCCAGCGGTGCAGCCGTGGTCAAGCAAGCCCTGCCCTATGTTCGCCTGGTCGGCGACAGCTGGCCGCTGCCGTTGAAGCGCTCCTTCTTCGAATATCACGCGCTGACCAGGCAAGAGGCGCGCGCGCCAGGCTCGGTGCCGGCGATCCATTATTTCGATGAAGGCCAGGCGCTGATCATCATGGAATATCTTGCGCCGCCGCACATCATCCTGCGCCGCGCCCTGATCGACGGCCGCCAGCTGCCGAACATCGCCCGGGATATCGGCCTGTTCATGGCCCGGACGCTGTTTCGCGGCTCCGACCTCCATTTGGCCGCCAAGGACCGCAAGGCCGATCTGGCGCTGTTCGCCGACAATGTCGAGCTTTGCGACATCACCGAAAGCCTGGTGTTTTCCGACCCCTATTTCGACGCCAAGATGAACCGGCACACCTCGCCGCAGCTCGACGGCCTGGTCGCCGAACTGCGCGCCGACCGTGACCTGAAGGTCGAGGCGCAGCGGCTGAAGCACATCTTCGCCGCCAATGCCGAGACGCTGCTGCATGGCGATCTGCATTCCGGCTCGATCATGGTCACCGACAGCGAAACCCGGATGATCGATCCGGAGTTCGCCTTCTACGGCCCGATGGCCTTCGATGTCGGCATGCTGCTCGCCAATTTCTGGATGTCCTTCTTCTCGCAGCGCGGCCACGAGCAGGAGGGAAAGCGCGACGCCATGCGCGCCTATCTGCTCGGGGTGACGACCGAGACCTGGGCGGTGTTCCGCGCCGAGTTCTCGCATCTATGGCGGACCGAACGCTCCGGCATGCTCTACCAGAGGAGCCTGTTCGAGGATCAGGGCGACAAGCTCGGTGCCGGGCAGGCGCTCGACCATGTTCTGCACCAGATGTGGACCGATCTGCTCGGCTTTGCCGGCATCGAGGTGCACAGGCGCATCCTCGGCCTCGCCCACAATGCCGATTTCGAGACCATTGCCGATGAGGATTTGCGCGCCAGTTGTGAGGCAAAGGCGCTGAAATTCGGCCGTCACCTCGCCGTCAACCGGCGCCAGATCCACAGCATCGACGAGGTCAACCAACTGGCCGCGCTGATCGAACAGGAGAGCAGCATTTGAACGTCGGCGACCGCCACTATCGCACCATCTGGCTGAGCGACGACGGCCGTTCGGTCGATATCATCGACCAGCGCTGGCTGCCGCATGATTTCCGCATCGAAACGATCGGCACGGTCGACGGCATCGCCACCGCCATCCGCGACATGTGGGTACGCGGCGCGCCGCTGATCGGCGTCACCGCTGCCTACGGCGTCGCCATGCAGATGGCTGACGATGCGTCGGATGCCGCACTTGATGCCGTGTGGGAAACACTGCACGAGACGCGCCCGACCGCGATCAATCTGCGCTGGGCGCTCGACGAGATGCGGCGCTTCCTGCGGCCTTTGCCTCCCGAACAACGCGCCGAAGCCGCCTATCGGCGGGCCAGTGAGATCGCCGACGAAGATGTCGGCCTCAACCGCGCCATCGGCGAGAACGGTCTTGCCATCATCAAGGCGATCGCGGCGCGCAAGCAGAAGGGCGAGCCGGTCAACATCCTGACCCACTGCAATGCCGGCTGGCTGGCCACCGTCGACTACGGCACCGCCACGGCGCCGATCTACCTGGCCACAGAAGCCGGCATTCCGGTCCATGTCTATGTCGATGAAACGCGGCCGCGCAACCAGGGCGCACAGCTGACCGCTTGGGAGATGGCCGGGCACGGCGTGCCGCACACACTGATCGTCGACAATGCCGGCGGCCATCTGATGCAGCGCGGCGCAATCGACATGGTCATCGTCGGCACCGACCGCACAACGGCCGACGGCGATGTCTGCAACAAGATCGGCACCTATCTCAAGGCGCTCGCCGCCGCCGACAATGATGTGCCGTTCTATGTCGCGCTACCGTCGCCGACCATCGACTGGACGGTACATGACGGACTGGTCGAAATCCCGATCGAGCAGCGCTCGGCCGACGAGGTCTCGCTGGTCTGGGGCAAGACCGCCGCCGGCGAGATTGCCCAGGTGCGCATTTCGCCGGAGACGACGCCTGCGGCCAACCCGGCCTTCGATGTGACGCCGGCGCGGCTGGTCACCGGCTTGATCACCGAGCGCGGCGTTGCCAAGGCATCGCGCGAGGGATTGAAGGCGATGTTCCCCGAGCGGGCGTAGCCCACGTCCCTAGTACAGAGGCTCGGCCATATGCTTCGGGGTCGGCCACGTCTCGGTAATACCCGGCTGTACCGGCCGCTCCAGATAGGTCGATAAAACCACATAGCTGCGCGTCGAGGTGACCCCCGGCGTTTCGTACAGGCGCGCCAAAAGGCCTTCGAGAGCTCTGGTGTCTTCCGTGCGGACCTTCAGCAACATGCAGGTATCACCGGCGACGGTATGGATCTCCTCGACTTCGGGATATTGCGAGACCGCCATCAGCTCCGGCGTCTTTCCCCAGCCCCTGGTGTCGATATGGACAAAGGCAAGCAAAGGCTTTTTCACCGCCCGGGGATCGATGATGGCGACCGTGTTGCGGATGGCGCCGCTGCGACGGAGCCGTTTGACCCGCTCATGCGCCGCGGGTGGCGACAAGCCGACGCGATCGCCGAGTTCGGCGTAGCTGATCGTGGCGTCATCGACCAGGACACCTAATATTCTTCGGTCTATCGCGTCGAGATCGCGGGCCGCTGGCCTGTTCTGCAGAATGCCATCTGTTTCTTCATCCATGGCGAAATTCCCGGTTCTCCGCTGAATAGAATACGGCCATTATGCTGATATGTCGAACATTGATCAAGTTGCACCATTGACCGCCCGAGCCCCGATCCCGGCGCTTGCATATCTGCTGACCGGATGCATCGCTGTCATTGGCTCGAACTCGCTTGTGCTGGGTCCGATTGCACCGGCTGTCGCCTCGTCGTTCGGAACCAGCGTGCCGGCCGTGATGATTGCGGCGGCAGCGTTCGGCCTCGGCACCTCCGCAAGCGCCCTGTTCCTGGCGCGCTACATCGACCGGCTCGGTGCTCGCAGAATGCTGCAGGGGGCTTTGTTGCTGCTGGCACTGGCGCTGGTTGCGAGTGCCGCCGCACCCACGGTGATCATGCTGGTCGCGGCACAGCTGCTGGCCGGTATCGCTGCCGGCATCGCCATGCCGGCGATCTATGCCAGCGCCGCGGCCATCGCGCCGCCGGGCCGTGAAAGCGGCACGATCGGCGTCGTGCTGACCGGATGGACGCTCAGCATGGTCGCCGGCGTTTCGCTTTCGGCCGTGCTTGCCGATCTTGTGCATTGGCGCGCCGTTTTCGCAGCGGTCGCGGTGCTTGCGGCCCTTGCATGGATGGGGCTGACAGTGACGTCGCTCAGCGACACCAGGAAGGCCGGACCGGCGCCCGCCCCGCTGGAAGCGCTCGGCATTCCCGGAATCCTGCCGCTGCTGGTCGCGTGCGCGGCCTTCATGACTTCGTTCTACGGCGTCTATGGCTATCTCGGCGACCATCTTCATGTCGGGCTGGGACAGCCGGTGAGCGCCAATGGCCTGGCGGCGCTTGCCTACGGCATAGGCTTCGGGACGGCTGCTCTGCTCGACGGCGTCATCGACAGACTGGGTGCCCGGCGCGTCATGCCGTTCGCCTATCTTCTGGTCGCAGTCGTCTATGTCGCGATGGCGGCGACGAGCGGCAGTTTCGGGCTGACCTTGACCATGGTGGCAATCTGGGGACTGGCCAATCATTTCGGCCTGAATGTCCTGGTAATGCGCCTGTCTGCGCTCGATCCCTCGCGGCGCGGCACGATCATGGGCCTGAACAGTGCGGTGACTTACCTCGCGGTCTTCGTCGGCACCACCAGCTTCGGGCCGCTCTACTCCAGCTTTGGTTTTGCCACTTGCGCAATAGTCGCAGCATTGCTGATGCTGATCGCCGCATCGGCGGCGGCGTGGCGCTAGTCGACAGAACGGGATTGGCTATCCGTCTTCCAGAGCAGTCGCTTCAGGTTTCAAATTCGCCCGTCACCTTTACGGGCGCTGGCGCCGCCCCTCACCTGCCTGCCGGCATCCTCTCCCCGTATAGTGACGGGGAG
>NZ_RZTE01000130.1:0-250 GCF_003997415.1 Mesorhizobium sp. M7A.F.Ca.MR.245.00.0.0
GAGGGGGTCGCCTCAGGAGGCGCCGCCCAATTCAGCACCGCCCTGGCGCCGACACCGGTCGAAGCGACCCCACCCGACCGGCCTGTGGCCGGCCACCCTCCCCTCAAGGGGGAGGGGGATGTGCTGCGTCTGTTCGAACAGGGCTCCTACGACTTCGTCCCGCATGACAATATGCGCAAGACCATTGCGCGGCGCCTGGTCGAGGCCAAGACCACCATCCCGCATTTCTACCTGACGCTCGACTGCGAGC
>NZ_RZTE01000131.1:0-249 GCF_003997415.1 Mesorhizobium sp. M7A.F.Ca.MR.245.00.0.0
GCAGGAAGAAGCGCGACCAGCAGCAGCAAACCGAGCAGGCGCCGGCCAACCAGGCAGCGCCAGCCGAGGAACAGCAGCCGCGCAGGAAAAAGCGCGACCAGCAGCAACAGACCGAACAGGCGCCGGCCGAACAGGCCGCGCCAGCCGAGGAACAGCAGCCACGCCGGAAGAAGCGCGACCAGCAGCAGCAAACCGAGCAGGCGCCGGCCGAACAGGCAGCGCCAGCCGAGGAACAGCAGCCGCGCAGGA
>NZ_RZTE01000132.1:0-231 GCF_003997415.1 Mesorhizobium sp. M7A.F.Ca.MR.245.00.0.0
AGGTGCCCCTCTCAGCTAACGCCTGGTCTTAAGTCGCGCAGTCGACCCCCACTCCGTCGAGCTTCGCTCGCCACCTCTCCCCCGTTCGACGGGGTAGAGGAAGGCCGGGCTGGTGCCTTCCTCTACCTCCGGAGGGGGGAGAGGCGAGCGAAGCTCGACGGAGTGGGGGAAGCCCCCTCCAAAACCCGAAGCCGCTGGAAATCAGGCGCAACCGCGCGAATGCCAGGGTTA
>NZ_RZTE01000013.1:0-6608 GCF_003997415.1 Mesorhizobium sp. M7A.F.Ca.MR.245.00.0.0
CCTTGTGGGGAGGGTTAGGGTGGGGGTCCGTGCCGGGCAAAGGCCGGCAATAGTGGCTCAAGCGGCTCCCTGCCGGTTGTCGATCATGGCGCGGCGTGCTGAGCGGCGCCACTCGACGGCGCCGGCAAGGCCGTGCAGCACCGTCTCGGTGGTCGCCCAGTCGATGCAGCCATCGGTGATGCTCTGGCCATAGAGCAGCGGCTTGCCCGGCACCACGTCCTGCCGGCCGGCGACGAGATTGCTCTCGATCATCAGGCCGATGATGCGCTCGTCGCCTGCCGCGACCTGGCCGGCGACATCTGCCGCGACCTTGGGCTGGTTCTCGGGCTTCTTGGCCGAGTTGGCGTGGCTGACATCGATCATCAGCCTGGGCGCAACGCCGATGCGGGCGAGTTCCACAGCGGCGGCTTCGACGCTCGCCGCGTCATAGTTGGGCTGAACGCCGCCGCGCAGGATGACGTGGCAGTCCTCATTGCCCGTGGTCGTGGCGATGCCGCTGCGCCCGCCCTTAGTCACCGCCATGAAATGATGCGGCTGGGCAGCCGATTTCACCGCCTCGGCGGCGATGCGCAGATTGCCGTCGGTGCCGTTCTTGAAGCCGACCGGGCAGGAAAGGCCCGAGGCGAGTTCGCGGTGGATCTGGCTCTCGGTCGTGCGCGCGCCGATCGCGCCCCAGGCGACCAGGTCGGCAATGTATTGCGGCGTGGTCATGTCGAGGAATTCGGTCGCCGCCGGCAGGCCGAGATTGTTGACGGCCGACAGCACGTTGCGCGCCATCCGCAGCCCCTTGTCGATGTTGAAGCTGCCGTCGAGGTCGGGATCGTTGATCAGGCCTTTCCAGCCGACCGTCGTGCGCGGTTTCTCGAAATAGACCCGCATCACGATCTCCAGCCGGTCCGACAGGCTCTCGCGCAGCGCCGCCAGACGGCTGGCATAGTCGACGGCGGCGACCGGATCGTGGATCGAACACGGGCCGACGATGACGAGCAGCCTATCGTCGGTACCGTTCAAGATGGCATGGATCGCGTTGCGCGACGCGGTCACGGTGCGCGTCGCCGTCAGCGTGCGCGGTATCTCCCGCGTCACCTCGTCCGGTGTGCTCAGTTCTCGGATTTCCTTGACCCGAAGATCATCTGTGGTGGTCAACACGGCTTTCTGCTCCTGTCGAGAGCATGATGCCGAAAAGTGTGAAGCGGTTTCGGACGACATCATGCTCCTCTTTGATTTAGAGGGAACCTGCCGGCTGAAACAAAAAAGCCGCCAGGTATGGCGGCTGTTCGGATCTTGTTGCTGCAATCTTCAGATCGAGCGCAATCCTCCCGCCGCCAGCGAGCTCCTAAAGTACCAATATGTGGCGGTCAGGTTGATCATGAGGTTCATATAGTCGATGCGGCGGCGCTTGTCACGTGCCGTAGATGAGTTGGCGAAATCGCTGGCGAGAGCGCCCCTCTCCCCGTCACTATACCGGGAGAGGATGCCGGCAGGCAGGTGAGGGGCGGCGCTTGCGTCGGAAGGATAAGGACAGGGCCAAAAAGCCCCGACTTCAATCGAACCTCTAACTATCAAAGTCGGCGCTGCCCCTCATTGCCCTGCCGGGCATTTCTCCCCGTATAGTGACGGGGAGAAACGGGCCGGCCGCGACGCCGACCCTACTCCGGCGAAGCCCCCGCAATGCTCTGGTCATAGTCGACCAGCGATCCGGTCATGACACCGGATTGCGGGCTGACCATGTAGCTGATCAACCGTGCAAGCTGGTCCGGCTTGACCAACTGGCCCATCGGCTGCGCCGCCTCGGCCTTGGCCAGCCAGTCGTCCGGCGCGTCGTGCCACTTCTTCTGCACGATGTCCTCGCCCTCCGTGTCCATCCAGCCGGGCAGCACCGCATTGCAGCGGATGCGGTTGTAGCGATAGGCATTGGCGACGTTCTTGGTCAGCGTCATCAGCGCGCCCTTGCTGGTTGAATAGGGCGTCAGGAACGACTGGCCGGTATGCGCCGACATCGACAGCACGTTGACGATCGAGCCGGGTGCCTTCTTCTCCAGGAGATGCGCCACCACGCCTTGCATCAGGAAAAACGGGCCGCGCACATTGGTGTCGAAGATGGTGTCGAAAAGCTCCTCGGAGGTTTCGACCAGCGAACCGCGCGCCGATGTCGCGGCGGCGTTGACCAGCGCGTTGATGGTGCCGAAATGCGAGATCGCGGTGGCGACGGCGCCCTTGCAGTCGGCCACTTTGGAGACGTCGGCGCTGATGAAGATCGCGTCGACGCCGGCTCTCCTGAAATGGGCGACGGCCTTGTCGCCCTTCTCCTGCGAACGGCCGATGAGCGCCAGTGCCCGGCAACCTTCCTCGGCCAGAGCTTCGGCGACGGCAAAGCCGATCCCTTGGGCGCCACCGGTGACGATGGCGCGTGTCTGTGAATTGCGATCGGCGGATGCGCTCATCGCTCTGCTCCTGTGGTTTCTTCCTAGGGTTTCTTACTTGTCGAGACGGACAGTCTTGCCGGTCGTTGCTGATTTCAGCGCCGCATCGGCCAGCTTCAGCGCGACGAGGCCGTCAGCGCCGCTCGGCGACGCTTTCTTGCCCGAGGTCGCGGCCGTGATGAACGCGGCGATCTCAATGGCATAGGCGTCGAGGTAGCGGGTCATGAAGAAGTCGTGCAGCGGCGGGCGCGTATAACCCTTCTCGTTGGCCAGTTCGATCGACACCGGGCGCTGGTTCTCGGCCGCAACCATGCCTTTCGAGCCATGCACCTCGATGCGCTGGTCGTAGCCATAGGTGGCGCGGCGCGAGTTGGAGATGACGGCCTGCTTGCCGGAAGCGGTTTCCAGGATGACGCTGACGCTATCGAAATCGCCGGCAGCACCGATCTTCTTGTCGACCAGCACCGAGGCATGGGCGCTGACCGCCACGACCTCTTCGCCGAGCAGGAAGCGCGCCATGTCGAAATCATGGATGGTCATGTCGCGAAAAATGCCGCCCGAGCGCTTGATGTAGTCGATCGGCGGCGCGCCGGGATCGCGCGAGGTGATGGTGACCATCTCGACGGTGCCGATGGCGCCGTCGTCGATTGCCTTGCGCACGGCGGCGAAGTGCGGATCGAAGCGGCGGTTGAAGCCGACCATCAGCGTCGCCTTGGTCTTCTCGACCACGGCCAGGCACTTCTCGACGCGCTTGACGTTGAGGTCGATCGGCTTCTCGCAGAAGATCGCCTTGCCGGCCTTGGCGAAGCGCTCGATCAGATCGGCATGGGTGTCGGTCGGCGTGCAGATGACGACGGCGTCGATATCGCCGGCTTTCTCGATATCCTCGATGCTGCGCACCTCGGCGCCATAGGCGCTCGCCAGCTCTTTGGCGGCCTTCTCGAACGCATCGGCAACGGCAACCAGTTTGGCCTGCGGGTTGGAGCCGACGGCGCGGGCGTGGACCTTGCCGATGCGGCCGGCACCGAGGAGAGCGAAGCGAACGGTCATGGGTATTTCCTCTGGGGGATGGATTAGAGAGAGTTGTGTCCGCACCTTCCCTGAGGAAGGGGGCAAGATTACTTCACGCACGCATACCTTAAAACAGGGTGATCATCCTGTTTAGGCCGCGAGTTCCGCCTCCCCGGTCTTGGCGCCGGTGATGTAGGAGACGATGTCGTTTCCGTCGGTGTTCTCCTTGCGCAGATTGGCGACGATGCGGCCGCGCCGGAACACGACGATACGGTCGCAGAGATCGAACACCTGGCGCATATTGTGGCTGATCAGGATCAGCGGCTCGCCATTGTCCTTGAGCGTACGGACGATGTTTTCGACCTGCGCGGTCTCCTGCACGCCAAGGGCAGCCGTTGGCTCGTCCATGATGATCAGCTTGGAGGCGAAGGTCGCGGTGCGGGCGATCGCCACGCACTGGCGCTGGCCGCCCGACATGTGGCGGATGGAGTTGGACAGATTGGGGATCTTCACCGCCGTGCGGACGAGCGCCGCCTCGGTCGCCTTGCGCATGTATTTGCGGTCGAGAATCGAGAACGGGCCGAGATTGAACAAAACCTTCTCGCGGCCGAGGAACAGGTTCGACGGCACGTCGAGATCGTCGGCCAGCGCCAGGTTCTGGAACACGGTCTCGATGCCCGCCGTACGGGCCTCGATCGGCCCGGCAAAGTTCACTTCCTTGCCGTCGAACCAGATCTGGCCGCTGGTGCGCTGCTCGACGCCGGTGATCTGGCGCACGAAGGTCGATTTGCCGGCGCCGTTGTCGCCCATGATGGCGACATGCTCGCCCTTGCGCAGCTCGAAGTTCGCGCCTTCCAGCGCATGCACGCCGCCATAGCGCTTGGTCAGGTTTTCGGTCTTCAGGACGATGTCTGACATGGTCATGCCCTCATTGCCCGCAGGCGTTGGCGCCACTGGTCGAGAACCACCGCACCGACGATGATCACACCCTTGACCATCTCTTGGTAGTAGGCGTCGAGGCGCAGGAAGGTGAAGCCGGAGATGATGACGCCGAAGATCAGCGAGCCGATCACCGTGCCGATGATCGAGCCGCGGCCGCCCGACAGGGAGACGCCGCCGATGACCGCCATGGCGATGGCGTCGAGTTCGTACATCACGCCCATGCCGGACTGCGCGGTCAGGTTCTTGGAGCTCAGCACCACGGCGGCGAGCGCGG
Source organism: Mesorhizobium sp. M7A.F.Ca.MR.245.00.0.0 (assembly GCF_003997415.1). Lineage (NCBI taxonomy): Bacteria > Pseudomonadati > Pseudomonadota > Alphaproteobacteria > Hyphomicrobiales > Phyllobacteriaceae > Mesorhizobium > Mesorhizobium sp. M7A.F.Ca.MR.245.00.0.0. The sequence continues at coordinate 4,651 of NZ_RZTE01000013.1, forward strand.
CGAGAATGCCGGCGATGACGTAGACCAGGATCTTGTGGTTGGCGATCTTGATGCCGGACATGCGCGCGGCATCCTCGTTGGAGCCGATCGCGTAACAGTGCTTGCCGTACCTGGTGTAGGTCATGATCAGCTGGAACAGGATGGCCAGCGACAGGAAGATGACGACGGGCATCAGGCCTTTGCCGATGCCGGCGAAACTCTCGGTGGGAAATGAGATCGGCTGGCCCTTGGACCACCATTTGGCGATGCCGCGCGCGGTCACCATCATGCCGAGCGTGGCGATGAACGGCGGAATGCGCGTGTAGGCAATCAGCGCGCCATTGACCAGGCCGGCGAACAGGCCGCAGGCGATCGCCACCAGCAGCGGCACGATGACAGGCAGGTCGGTCCAGCCTTGCGCCAGGAACATCGCCTTGGGATTGGGGTTGCCGTTGACCGTCGCCACCTGGGCGAAGCTCATGGCGATCATGGCGGTCGCGCCGACGATCGAGCCTGAGGACAGGTCGATGCCGCCGGTGATGATGACCTGCGTCACGCCGATGGCGATGATGCCGACGATCGACACCTGCAGGATGATGATCTGCAGACGCGCTTCGTTGAAGATGCCGCCGACGTCGCTGCGTGTGTTGAACAGGAAGCTGTCGCCGAGAAAAATGCGGCCGATCAGTTCGAAGATGACGACGAGAATGACCAGTGCCAGGAAAACATTGAACTCGGCCGGCCATGTGCGCTTCTTCGCATCATAACCGACGCCGCCCACGCCATGAGATGTCTGTGCCACGTATTCTGTCCTCCATCAGCCGCGGTCGCCCTCGCGCCTGCGGCGCTGAGGGAGAGAGGGGAGCGGCGCTGTCTTGATCGAGAGCGCCGCTCCGTATCGAACCGTTGGCGGCTCAGTTCTTCTTCAGGAACTTGTCGATGTTGGCGGGCGTCACCAGCTGGAAGGGCACGTAGACCTTGTGCTCGACCTTCTCGCCCTTGGCGAGCTTGAGCGCCGCATCGAGAGCGCCGGCGCCCTGGCCGGCCGCGTCCTGGAACACGGTTACGTCGAGGTCGCCCGCCTGCATCGCGGCAAGCGCGTCCTGGGTGGCATCGACGCCGCCGACGACAACCGTCTTCATGTCGATGTTGCCGGCCTTCATCGCCTGGATGGCGCCGATGGCGCTTTCGTCATTGTTGGCGATGACGCCGTCGAACGGCTTGCCGGTCGACAGCCAGTTGGTCATCAGGTTCTGCGCCTCGTCGCGGTTCCAGTTCGACGTCTGCTTGTCGATGATCTTGATGAAGCTGCAATCCGGCGTCGCGATCACATCGTCGATGTCCTTGGTGCGCTGCACGGCGGCCTGGTTGGAAAGCTCGCCCATGATCACATAGACATTGGCTTCCTTCTTGCCGGCTTCCTTGAACAGGCGGCAGACTTCCTTGGTCTCGAGCGTGCCGGAATCGGCTTCGTTCGAGGCGACGAAGGCCTGGTTGTCGGGCAGCGTGTCGACATTGACCGGCTCGCGGTTGACATAGACCAGCGGGATCTTGGCTGCGGCGGCGGCGTCCGACATCGCCTGCGTGGCCGAAGTGTCGACCGGGTTGACGATGATGGCATCGACGCCCGAGGCGGCGAAGTTCTTGATCTGGTCGAGCTGCTTGGCAACGTCGTTCTGTGCGTCCTCGACCTGCAGCTCGACGCCGCTCATGCCCTTGGCCTGCTCGATCATGCCGTTGCGCAGCACGGTCAGGAAGTTGTCGTCGAACTTGGCCATCGACACGCCAACCTTGGCGGCCATGGCGGATGAGCTCATCAGCGCCGCGAAGGCGACGCCCAAAATCAATTTCTTCATTGTGTTTCTCCTCCACATATTGGTGTCCGGTTTCACCGATTTATCCGGAATCCCCGATCTCCCCGGGGAATCTCTCCCTGATGTCTTTTCTGTTCCGGGTGACGCCTGCCTCCTGGCTGGAAC
>NZ_RZTE01000013.1:6618-87646 GCF_003997415.1 Mesorhizobium sp. M7A.F.Ca.MR.245.00.0.0
GAACGTCAAGCCCTCTGTTTGAAACAGATATTCCGGAACGAAAGAACCAAAATACACAGATGATGAAATATTTATTCCATTTCACATCGGGGCGTCAAGGGCGATTCCGCGGCCTGCGGGCCGATTTACGCATCGCTCTGATGGATTCTATCATTTGCCTCGGCGGGCTTGCGCGGCGGCGGGCTAGATGTTTTCCGGCAGGTAGATGTCGAAGGGCAGGAAGGTCTGGCCCGGAGCGTTGGCGGCGCCGGTTTCGATGGCATGCGCCATCAGGTCGACGAGCTCACGGCACAAAGCGGCGAGCGGGGTCGAGATCACCATGGTGAGGATGTTGTCGGCGAGTGCCGCGCGCGATTCGGCGTTGATCTCGTTGCAGACGACCACCGGCATGGTCGCGGGCTTCGCTGCCCGCAGCGCCGAGACCGCGCCTTCCATGCCGCCGCCCGCGACGTAGCAGCCGGCAAGATCCGGATAACGCGCCAGAAGATCGATCATCGCGTCATGGGTCACCTGGTTGGCTTCCAGATTGACCAGCGTTTCAAGCACGCTGAACTCCGGCGCATGCTCGCGGAAGAAGGAGCGAAAGCCGATCTCGCGCAGTTCATGGCCGTGGAAGCGGTGGCTACCGACGAAGAGGGCGACCTTGCCGGGCCGCTTGGCTGTCTTGGAGATCATCCATGCGGCGGTGCGCCCGACCTTGCGGTTGTCGAGGCCGATATAGCCCTCCCGGATGCCGGCGGCAAAGTCGGACAGCACCGAAAAAACCGGCTGCCCTCTCGCCTTCAAGGTTTCCACAACCGCTGTCAGGGTCGGATGGTCCGGACCGACAACGGCGATGGCCCTCGATTTCGCCGCCAGCCTGCGCATCTGGGAGGCGATCTCGTCGGGAGCCAGGGAACTGGCGAAATCGATGGTCGCAACGCCGCGGAAGCGCTGCGATTGCGAGATGGCCAGTTCGAGTTCCCGCGCGAAGTCGCCGTAGAAGGCATCATTGCCCCGCAGCAGCAGGAAGCCCAGCCGGTACTCCGGCAATTCCTGGCGCATGCGCTGCTTGATAAGGCCGGCGGCGTGATAGCCGATATCGGTAGCGGTCTCGTAGACGCGGCGCGCTGTCTCCTCGCGCACCGGCAGCCGGTTGTTCAGCACGCGGTCGACGGTGGCGACACTGACGCCCGAGATGCGCGCCAGATCAGATATGGTCGGCCGCTTCACCATGCTTGCCCCGTCGGATTTGCTTGAGCCTTCGTACAGCATCCTGATGGGAAATGATAGAAACTATCTTTATGATGTTGAGTCCATCATCGGTCGGCGTTACTTTGACGCTAGAAGCCAAAGGAATTCATGGCATTCGCCTTGGCGGATGCCTTTGCCGAGGGAGGCAATCATGTCCACTGCGCCGTCCCGGCGTGACTACAGCCTGATCGGCCGCGATGCCAAGCTCGCGGTCGAGACCGGCCTGTCGGCGGCCGAGTGGTATCACACCGACATACCGCGCAAGCAGATGAAGGAGCTGATGCAGCGCTCCGACGGGCCGGCGATCCGCGATACGGCAATCTGGTTCGCCGCGCTGATCGTCAGCGGCGCCGGCGGCGCCTGGTTCTGGGGCACATGGTGGTGCGTGCCGTTCTTCTTCGTCTATGGCGTCCTCTACGGCTCCTCGACGGATTCGCGTTGGCACGAATGCGGCCACGGCACCGCTTTCCGGACGCAATGGATGAACGATGCGGTCTATCAGATCGCCTGCTTCATGATCATGCGCAATCCGGTGACCTGGCGCTGGAGCCACACGCGCCACCACACCGACACCGTCATCGTCGGCCGCGACCCGGAAATCTCGGTCATGCGGCCGCCTGATCTGGTTCGCGCCATGCTGGGCTTCGTCGGTGTGCTCGACGCCTGGCATGCGATGTCAGACATGCTGCGCAACGCCGCCGGCAACATCAGCGCCGCCGAAAAGACCTTCATCCCCGAACAGGAACAGCCCAAGGCGATCCGCGTCGCCCGCATCTGGACGGCGATCTATGCCGCCACCGTCGGGCTGGCGCTCTACACCGGTTCGTTCCTGCCGCTGATGCTGGTCGGCCTGCCCAGGCTCTACGGCGCCTGGCACCATGTCATGGTGGGGCTGCTGCAGCATGGCGGCCTGGCCGACAATGTCACCGACCACAGGCTGAACAGCCGCACCGTCTACATGAACCCGATCAGCCGCTTCATCTACTGGAACATGAACTACCATGTCGAGCATCACATGTTCCCGATGGTGCCCTATCATGCGCTGCCGAGGCTGCACGAACTGATCAAGTACGATCTGCCGGAACCGACACCGTCGATCCTGGCCGGCTATCGCGAGATGATCCCTGTCTTCCTGCGCCAGCTGCGCAACGAGGACTATTTCCTCAAGCGCGAGCTGCCGCCGACCGCACGGCCATATCGCGAAGAATTCCACAACGACACTGTCGCCGCCGCGGCGGAATGATCGTGCTTCCATCCGATCTAGACTGTTTATTTAACGCAATTCCGGACGGGAAAACCGCTGCGCACTTTTCCTGGATTGCTTTTGGGAGGACTTGAATGAGCGACTGGGTCGAGGCCTGCGCCACCGGCGACATAGACGAGGAGGATGTGATGCGCTTCGACCATGGCGGCCGCACCTTCGCCATCTATCGCAGCCCCGACGACGAGTTCTTCGCCACCGACGGCCTGTGCACGCATGAGAAGGTGCACCTGGCCGACGGGCTGGTGATGGATGACATCATCGAATGCCCCAAGCACAATGGCCGCTTCAACTACAAGACGGGTGATGCCCGCGGTGCCCCGGTCTGCGTCAATCTGAAGACCTACCCGGTCAAGGTCGATGCCGGCAAAGTCCTGATCCAGATCGGATGACTGACATGGCGCGGGGAATGGTCATCATCGGCGCCGGCGAATGCGGCGGGCGGGCGGCATTGGCGCTGCGCGACCTCGATTATCGGGGGCCGGTGACGCTGGTCGGCGATGAGCCGCATCTGCCCTATGAGCGCCCGCCTCTGTCCAAGGAGGCGATGGCCAGCGATGCGCCCGAGATCAAGGCGATCGCCAGCGACGCCATTCTGGCCGAGAAATCGATCCGGCATATCCATTCCGTCCAGGCCGTGGCGATCGATCGGGCGGCGCATGCGGTGCGCCTTTCGGACGGATCGGTCCTGCCTTACGACAAGCTCCTGCTGGCAACCGGCTCGATCCCGCGCAAGCTGCCGATGCCCGGCCTTGGCGCGCACTGCGTCTATCTCAGGACCTTCGCCGACGCGCTCGCCATTCGCGCGCATCTTACCCCCGGCAACCGTATCGCCATCATCGGCGGCGGTTTCATCGGCCTCGAACTCGCCGCCGCGGCACGCAAGCTAGGCGCTGCGGTCACCGTTATCGAGGCCCAGCCGCGCATCCTGATGCGCGGCGTGCCGGCGGAGATTGCCGAAATCATCCATGACGCGCATGTCGCCGAGGGCGTTGATATCCTGTGCGGCGATGGCATCGCGTCCATCGCCGACGACGGCAACAAGGTGCGCATAGCGCTTGCCGGCGGCCGGGAAATCGTCGCCGACCTCGCGATCATCGGCATCGGCGCCGTGCCGGTGACCGGGCTGGCGGCCGAAGCCGGCCTGGCGATCGACAACGGCATCGCTGTCGATGCGCAATTGCGCAGCAGCGATCCCGACATCTATGCCGCCGGCGATTGCTGCTCGTTTCCGCTCGCCGTCTATGGCGGCCGTCGGGTGCGGCTGGAAGCTTGGCGCAACGCCCAGGAACAGGGCGCGCTGGCGGCCAGGAACATGCTCGGTGCCGGCGAGGCGCATGCGGCGGTGCCGTGGTTCTGGTCGGATCAATATGGTCTGTCCCTGCAGATCGCCGGGCTGTCCGACGAAGGCAGCAGCACCGTGCGCCGCGACCTCGGCGATGGCGCCTTCATTCTCTTCCATTTGGCGCAAGACGGCAGGCTGGTGGCGGCCAGCGGCATCGGCCCCGGCAACGCGGTCGCCCGCGATATCAGGCTGGCCGAAATGCTGATCGGCAAGCACGCGAAACCGGCGCCGGAAGCGCTGGGATCACAGGCGGTCAAGCTGAAGTCGCTGCTGGCGGCGTGAGCCGTCACGCCAATTGCCGACGTCTGCGCCGCCCCTCATCTGCCTGCCGGCATCTTCTCCCCGTATAGTGACGGGGAGAAGGGCGCTATCATCGCCGGTTTCGCCAATCACCAGCATCGCAAGAAGGGCGCCGAGTTTGCGGCCAGCCCCTTTCTCCCCGTCGCTATACGGGGAGAAATGTCCGGCAGGACAATGAGGGGCGGCGCAGGCGTCGGCAAATTAACGTCAGAGAGGCGCCCTAAAACAGCGCCTTCAGCTCCGCCAATTTGTCGTTCACCAGCCAGCCATAGTAATTCTCTTCCGGCAGCTTTTCGGCTTGGCCCTCGGCGCGGCGCCTGTCGTTCTCCGCCTTCAGCGCGTCGGCGCGCTGCTCCGGATTGCCGACATTGTAGAGCGTGGCCGTGACCCCCGGATTGCCCGCAATGTCGAAGCCGGCAATGCTTTTGTAGGCATCGATCGATTTCCGGATCGTCGCCGCGACGTAGGGCAGCGTCAGGTCGGGATCCATGATGGTCTTGTAGACCGAATTGGGATCGCCGACGTCGAGCTTCGGCAGGCCGGAAACCTTGTGCACGAGATCGCTCATCTGCAAGGCGGTCAGCGGATTGAGCTGGCCGAGGCCGAAGGTCTGGCCGGCATAGTAAGGCTGGAAGAAGGTGGCGCCGAAACGGTCGTCGGGAAAGCTGGTCCCGCCGACGCTCTTGCCGCGAAACGAACGGTTCCACACCTGTTCGCGGCATTCCCACAGGTCGTAGCTGTCGGACATCCCGGCGCATTTCTTGAACTCCGGCCGCTGCACGAAATCGGTGATGTCCTCGCCGTCATAGGCGAAGGAAAGCTTGCTGGAGAGATAGGAGATTGCCTTGACGTAGTAGGTCTGCAGCCGGTCATAGGCATCGACATTGTAGGTGTGCTCGCCGACGATGGCGCCGACGATGTGCAGGGGATCGATGCCGTAGGTGGCTGCTGCCTTCTTGATCTTGCCGCGCAGATCGGCGTCGTTCTGCAGCAGAGCGTAGACCTTGCGATACTTCGCCTGGAAGCTGGTGTTGGTCGCCTGCGTGCGCCGGCTGGAGGCGCCGGGAATGTCGGGCTGCACGGCATTGCGATTTCCCGGCGGCACCAATGTCGCTGCCTCGGCGGCGAACAGCGTCGCCGCCAGCGTCAAGCCGAGAATGACCAGGATCAGTTTTTTCATGCACCCGCCGCCCAAGCAATTCCAGGAAAAGTGTGAAACGGTTTCCCGGAATTGCGTCAAACCAAGAGATCGAGAATTGCCGCGCAAACTAGGTAAAGCTCTTGGTCGAGTCGAGAGCGCCCCTTCACCCGGCACTACGAAAGGTGGCCAGATGGTACCATCTGGCCACACATGATTTTGCTTGCCGGAAAATGTTGCCTGGACCGGCGCCGGAACGTTCCGGCGCCGTGGTTTAAAGGATGAACCGCGACAGGTCGGTATTCCTGGACAGGTCGCCGACATGCTTCTCCACATAGGCGGCATCGATGGTGACTGATGTGCCGTTGCGGTCGGGCGCATCGTAGGAGATTTCGTCCAGCACCCGCTCCATCACCGTCTGCAACCGCCTTGCGCCGATGTTCTCGACGCTGGCGTTGAGGTCGACGGCGATGCCGGCCAGCGAATCGATAGCGTCGTCGGTGAAGGTCAGCTCGACGCCCTCGGTCTTCATCAGAGCGATATACTGCTTGATCAGGCTGGCCTCGGTCTCGGTCAGGATGCGGACGAAATCGTCCTTCTCCAGCGCCCGCAATTCGACGCGGATCGGCAGGCGGCCCTGCAGCTCCGGCAAAAGGTCGGACGGCTTGGAGACGTGGAAGGCGCCGGAAGCGATGAACAGGATATGATCCGTCTTCAATGGCCCGTATTTGGTCGCCACCGTGGTGCCCTCAACCAGCGGCAGCAGGTCGCGCTGCACGCCTTCGCGGGACGGACCGCCCGAAATGTCGGATCTCGCCGCTATCTTGTCGATCTCGTCGAGGAAGACGATGCCGTCATTTTCCGCGGCATCGAGCGCCCGGCGCACGACTTCGTCCTGATCGAGCAGCTTGTCGGACTCGTCATTGACCAACAGGTCGTAGGACTCCTTGACCGTCGTCTTGCGCGTCTTGGTCTTCTTGCCGCCCATCGCCTTCGACAGCATGTCGTTGATGTTGAGCACGCCGATATTGGCGCCCGGCATGCCGGGGATCTCGAAGCCGGGCATGCCGCCGCTGCCGGTGTCGGCAACCTCGACCTCGATCTCCTTGTCGTCGAGTTCGCCGTCGCGCAGCTTCTTGCGGAAACTATCGCGGGTGGCCGGGCTCGCCGTCTTGCCGACCAGCGCTTCCAGCACGCGTTCCTCGGCGTTGACGTGGGCGCGCGCCTTGACGTCTTCGCGCATCTTCTCGCGCACCAGGCCGATGGCGATCTCGACCAGATCGCGGATGATCTGCTCGACATCGCGGCCGACATAGCCGACCTCGGTGAACTTGGTCGCCTCGACCTTGACGAAAGGCGCACCGGCGAGCCGCGCCAGGCGGCGCGAGATTTCGGTCTTGCCGACGCCGGTCGGCCCGATCATCAGGATGTTCTTCGGCATCACCTCTTCGCGCATCTGGCCTTCCAGCTGCTGGCGGCGCCAGCGGTTGCGCAAGGCGATGGCCACGGCGCGCTTGGCGTCCTTCTGGCCGATGATGAAACGGTCGAGTTCCGAAACGATTTCGCGGGGAGAAAATGTGCTCATATCACTAGATTCCACTTTGCCACTGCTTGATGGCCTCGAACGGATGCAGCAGCATGATCACGTTGAGTGTCAGATTGTCCCGGATGAGATAGCCGGTACCGAGTTCGAAGATGATGGCAAGGCTGACGATCACCCATATAGGTAGCCTTCGCGCCATCACAAATCCCAGCATCATGGCCAGTGTGTCGGACACCGAATTGATGATGCTGTCGCCGTAATAGTCGAGCGAGATGGTGCCGGCGCGGTAGCGCTCGATGATGAATGGGCTGTTTTCGAGCAGCTCCCAACCGCCTTCGATGAAGACGGCGAACGCCAGTCTCAAGCCGATCGGCGAACGCGGGAACAGGAATCTTGCCAGCGCATAGAACAGGAAGCCGTGGATGATGTGCGAGAACGTATACCAGTCCGAAATGTGCTGGGAATTCTCCGAACTCTGCACGACGCCATGCCAGAGCTTGACGTAGCCGCAGGTGCAGATCGGCGCTCGCCCCATGCCGTAGAGCGCCCCGGCCTGGAAGATGATCAGCGCGAGGACGAGCAGAAGCCCCATTCGCCAGCTGTCTTCATAGGCCGAATAGCTGTTCTCCGCGGCCGGTGTCGTCATCGGTTCATTCCCCCTCGTTTCGCGTCGCCGTCTCGATCATCACAAAGCCTTGTCACGCCTTCAGCGGCGGTAGCCGGCGGATCACGGCAGCCGGCAAGGTGGGTTTGACCACAATCCGCCGGATACGCTGCCAGCCAGCCCCGAACAGAATGATCAGCGCGCCAACAACGACCAGGATCAAGGCAAAAGGCGGGATGCCCGTCGAATCGGAGGCGGAATTCACCAGATAATAGATGCCCAGCGAGCCGAAGTAAGCCAATGTCGGAACCAGAAGCGAACGGCGGTCGATAGCAAGCGCGACATAGAGGAAGCCAAGGATCAGAATCGCCAGCATGAGGGTTGCATTGGTATCCGGCGCGATATGTCCGAATACGACGTTCTGGCCGGTTGCCATAATGAAGAGCGGATGCACCAGCATGGGCGCCGAGACGACATGCAGCCAGAAAGCGCAATCGGACCAGATCTTGCGTCGATCCCTATCGTAAATGTCAAAAGCTACACCCGTTGCGAACACGATCAGGCCGCAGATCAGCGGCATGTAAAGTGCCGCGCGGAGCAATTCGGGAACATCCTCCATATGCGGTGGCGCAATCGCACCCGCTGTCACGCTGTCATACAGGATTATCGCCGTTTGCAGGAAGGCAAGCAGTGTAAAAGCGATGGCGATAGCCCCGGCAATGATGGGGACGCGAAAGCGCCAGAAATAGATCGCCGCCGCGATTATTCCTCCGCCCAGGAACAGATATCCGGCCCGGGACGCCGTCTGGCGCAACGCCAACAGCTGCCAGATAGTCTCCGGCTTGCGTATGCCGAAGCTGGCTTCCACCTGTAGCGCCAGAGCGGCCAGAATGGCGGCCATGAAAATCAGGGCAAGCACGGACGACGATAATTTCATCCGGTGCTGACGCGTGACGATTTCGGCGAGCCCCCAGGCGAAAACCGCAAGGATGCCGGCGATCCAGAATGTCTGGCCTGGAAGCAAGGTGGTGAGGACAAAGAAGAATCCGGCGCTGAGCAGAACGGTTCCCACGGTGACAAACAGATCGTTGCCGCCGCCCACCAGCCGCAGGTTTTCCTCGTCACCCTCGTCATCGGCGCGCCTGGCCTCGAGGGCGAGAGCGACCGCACGTTCCATGGCCTCCAACTGATCGCGCAGGGTCTGCGAGATCAAACCTTTCGCGACTGCCTTGTCGAGGGTTTCGGCGCTGATCAATTGGGCTCCTGCGTCGCGTCGCGCGCCATCATCAAGGCCGGCCCGTACTCCGATGTTCTGGTGTCAAAGGCAACAAAGCCCGCCTTTTCATAGGCACGGATCGCCCTGACATTGGCGGGATCCGGGTCGATGATGACGCGCGGAACACCTTCCTCGAACAGTTGTTCGACGAACTGGCGCACTATCGCCGAGCCATGGCCGCGCCCGACCAGCTCCGGCACGCCGATCGACACGTCGATGCCGAGCGTGCCGAACGGCTGGTCGGCATAGGGATGGTCGTCTTCCAGATGCGGGTCGTAGCTCTGCAGATAGGCAATCGGCTTGCCGTCGAGCTCGACGATCAGCGGCTCGACCGAAATCGAGTCGATGTGCTCGCGAATGCCGGCGATTTCCGTCTCCGGATCGTCCCACCACTCTGCAACATGCGGCTCGGCGAGCCAGCCGGCGATCATCGGCAGGGCTTTTTCCGTCACCGGCCGAAAATCGTAGCTATCTTCTTGTTCGGCCATGATCTCTGGACGAACGGAACCGTTCGTCCGAGAAAACCGGTTTCCACTTTTCGGGGTCATGGCCGGCTTTTCAGCCGACATCGAGCGTTTCGACGACGAAATTGTTGTTGGTGTAGACGCAGATATCGGATGCGATCTGCATCGCCTTGCGGGCGATCTCCTCGGCATCCTTGTCGCTGTCCATCAGCGCGCGCGCCGCGGCCAGTGCGTAATTGCCGCCCGAACCGATGGCCATGACGCCGAATTCGGGTTCGAGCACGTCGCCGGTGCCGGTCAGCGCCAGCGATACCGACTTGTCGGCCACCAGCATCATCGCTTCCAGCCGGCGCAGATAGCGGTCGGTGCGCCAGTCCTTGGCGAGTTCGACGCAGGCGCGCGTCAGCTGGTCTGGATATTGTTCGAGCTTGGCTTCGAGTCGCTCCAGCAGCGTGAAGGCGTCGGCGGTGGCGCCGGCGAACCCGGCGATCACATTGCCGCCCTTGCCGATGCGGCGCACCTTCTTGGCGTTGCCCTTCATGATGGTCTGGCCAAGGCTGACCTGGCCGTCGCCGGCGATCACCACCTTGTTGCCCTTGCGCACCGTCACGATGGTCGTGGCGTGCATGGTCAGATTATCGGACATTTCCTGGCTCCGAGCAGCGCCATCCCGATAAGGCGATCGGCGCGGTACGAGTGACTTGATCGGCCATATGTATGCATGGGACCGATGATTGCAAACCGCTGGATAGCGGCCGGGTTCGCAACTGGCAATCGCCGGATCATGCTGCTAGAAGGCTTTCGTTTTCAAGCCTGCGAGCGCTTGAACCTCTGAGCTGGTCACGATGTGAACCTCTGGACAAGGATAGAGTGATGCCGCCCCGCGCCGCCGAAGTCAGCCGCAAGACCAAGGAAACCGAGATTGCCGTCTCGGTCCATGTCGACGGCACCGGAAAATCGGACATTTCGACGGGCGTCGGCTTCTTTGACCATATGCTGGACCAACTGGCGCGCCATTCCCTGATCGACATGACGGTCAGGGCCAAGGGCGACCTGCATATCGACGATCATCACACCGTCGAGGACACCGGCATCGCGCTTGGCCAGGCGCTGGCCAAGGCACTGGGCGAGCGGCGCGGCATCATGCGCTATGCCTCGATCGACCTTGCCATGGACGAGACGCTGACGCGCGCTGCGATCGACGTGTCCGGCCGACCGTTCCTGGTCTGGAACGTTTCCTTCTCGTCGCCGAAGATCGGCACCTTCGACACCGAGCTGGTGCGCGAATTCTTCCAGGCTTTGGCGCAGAATGCTGGCATCACGCTGCATGTCACCAATCACTATGGCGCCAACAACCATCACATCGCCGAGACCTGCTTCAAGGCGGTGGCGCGCGCGCTGCGCGCGGCTCTCGAACGCGATCCGCGCCAGCCGGATGCGGTTCCCTCCACCAAGGGATCGTTGAAGGGATAAGGCCATGGCCACCTATGTCGTGATGGAACCGCCAGGCCGCAGCGAGAAGGCCGATGCCACGGCCTTTGTCCGCGATGGCTTCACCTGGCTGGGCCTCCTGGTGCCGCCGCTATGGTTCGCCTGGCATCGGCTGTGGATCGAGGCAGCGCTTGCCTTCGTCGTCATGGGCCTGCTTTCGATGCTGGGCCAGAAGCTCGGCCTTGGTCTGGCCGGCTCGCTGCTGTCGCTGTTGGTTTCGCTCTATGTCGGACTGGAAGGGCAAGGCCTGCGCATCGCGGCACTTCGCCGGCGCGGTTGGCACGAATGGGGCCCGGTCGAAGCCGGTTGGCTCGACGACGCCGACACACGCTATGCGCTGGAAGCGGAAGCGCTTGCCGATGAGGTTGTGCCGGCGCCGCGCATGGTCCCCGATGCTGCCCTGGCGCGGCCAGCGCAGCCGGGTATGGCGCTGGGGCTGACCCACATTCCGGGAAGAAGCTGACATGCGGGTTGCGATCATCGACTACGGCTCGGGCAATTTGCGCTCGGCCACCAAGGCTTTCGAGCGCGCCGCGCGCGAAGCCGGCATATCGGCCGATATCGACCTGACCGCAGATGCCGAGCGGGTGCGCACGGCCGATCGCATCGTCCTGCCCGGCGTCGGCGCCTATGCCGACTGCGCCTCCGGCCTGCAGGCCGTCGAAGGCATGTGGGAAGCCGTCGAGGAGGTTGCGATCGTCAAGGGCCGGCCGTTCCTCGGCATCTGCGTCGGCATGCAGCTGATGTCGCAGCGCGGCCTCGAAAAGACGATTACCAAGGGCTTCGGCTGGATATCGGGCGACGTGAAGGAGATCATGCCTTCCGATCCGGCGCTGAAGATCCCGCAGATCGGCTGGAACACGATCGAGCTCAAGCGCCAGCATCCGCTGTTTGCCGGCATACCGACTGGCGCAAGCGGGCTGCATGCCTATTTCGTGCATTCCTATCATCTCGATGCGGGCAAGGCGGACGAGGTTCTGGCGGTTGCCGACTATGGCGGCCCGGTGACGGCGGCCGTCGCCCGCGACAATCTTGTCGGCACGCAGTTCCACCCGGAAAAGAGCCAGGCGCTCGGCCTCGCGCTGATCACCAATTTCCTGCGCTGGAGGCCCTAGAGCATGATCCCGAAAAGTGGACCCCGGTTTCTCGGACAAACGGTTCCCGTTTGTCCGGAGGTCATGCTCAAGCAGAGGGATAGACCATGAGCAAGAAGGGCTACTGGATGGCGATGGTCGAGGTGACCGATCCGGAAAACTATCCGCTATACATTGCCGCCAACAAAGCGGCTTTCGACAAATATGGCGCAAAGTTCCTGACCCGCGGCGGTCAGTCGTCGAGCCCGGAAGGGTCGTCGGGCAATCGCCATGTCATCATCGAGTTCGAGAGCTATGCGGTCGCACTCGCCTGCTTCCATTCGCCCGAATACCAGGCGGCGCTGAAGTTCCGACGCCTCTATTCGACGTCGCGTTTCGCCATTGTGGAAGGCGCCTGAACGGATGATCCTTTTCCCTGCCATCGATCTCAAGGACGGCCAGTGCGTGCGCCTCAGGCATGGCGACATGGCCACCGCGACCATCTACAACGATGATCCTGCCGCGCAGGCGCGGGCCTTCGAGCAACAGGGTTTCGAATGGCTGCATGTCGTCGACCTCAACGGCGCCTTCCAGGGCCAGAGCGTCAACAGTGCGGCGGTCGGCGCCATCCTCAAGGCAACGAAGAACCCGGTGCAGCTCGGCGGCGGCATCCGCACGCTGGCGCAGATCGAGGATTGGCTCGATCGCGGGCTGGCCCGCGTCATCCTCGGCACGGTGGCGGTGCGCGATCCTGACCTGGTCAAGCAGGCCTGCAAGGCGTTTCCGGGCAAGGTCGCCGTCGGCATCGACGCCAAGGGCGGCAAGGTCGCCGTCGAGGGCTGGGCCGAGGCGTCGAGCCTCGGCGTCATCGAACTGGCGACGAAGTTCGAGGGCGCCGGCGTCGCCGCCATCATCTACACCGACATCGACCGCGACGGCGTTTTGACCGGCATCAACTGGGACGCCACCATCGACCTCGCCGATGCCGTGTCGATCCCGGTCATCGCGTCGGGCGGCCTCGCCTCGATCGCCGACATCGTGCGCATGACCATGCCCGATGCGCAAAAGCTCGAAGGCGCGATCTCCGGCCGCGCGCTCTATGACGGCCGCATCGATCCGGCCGAGGCCCTGGCGATCCTGCAGGGCAGGGCGGAGACGCGGACGTGAAAATCTCCATTATCCTGGCCTCCTATGACAGCGGCCACTACCATGGCGGCATGGGCCAGGGGCCGGACGCGTTGGTCTCGGGCGGGCTCGTCGACGCCCTGACGATGGCCGGCCACGATGTGATGGTCGAGGATATCGGCAAGGTTGGAGATACCCAGGAGCGCGAAATCGCCACCGGCTTTGCCGTCTGCAACGCGGTTGCGAGCGAGGTTCGTCTTGCCCGTGACGCCGGTCGGTTTCCCATCGTCCTTGCCGGAAACTGCCTGACCAGCGCCGGCGCGGTCGCCGGCGAGGACGCCGATGCGATCATCTGGGCCGACCAGCATGGCGATCTCAACACGCCCGAGACATCCACATACGGCTTTCTCGACGGCATGGCGCTGGCGACCGTGCTCGGCCTGTGCTGGCGACCGATGGCGTCCGCCATTCCCGGCTTCAAGCCGGTCGATCCTTCACGCTGCGTGCTCGTCAACGCGCGCGATCTCGATCCGGACGAGAAGCGGCTGCTGGAGACATTGCCGATCGTGCGGACGGAATGCTCCGGGGTGGCCCGGGCGGCCGAAAGACTGAAGATCGCCGGCGCCAGACGCGTGCACATGCATCTCGACATGGACGTGCACGATCCCCGGGAGCTGCAGGCCAACCGCTATATCACTTCGGGCGGGCCGAGCCCGGAACAGCTGCGCGATGCCACTTGCGCCATGGCGCTTGCGGTGCCGGTCGTCGGCATCACCGTCTCCGCCTACGACCCGGCCTTCGACGCCCAGGCCGATGTTCCGCCGCTGGTCGGCCAGTTGCTGAACGATCTCATCGCCACGATAGAGGGCCGCTGATGCTGAAAGCCCGTGTCATCCCCTGTCTCGACGTCAAGAACGGCCGTGTCGTCAAGGGCGTCAATTTCGTCGATCTCGTCGACGCCGGCGATCCGGTCGAGGCGGCCAAGGCCTATGACGCGGCCGGCGCCGACGAACTCTGCTTCCTCGACATCACCGCTTCGTCGGACAATCGCGAGACCATCTTCGACGTCATCGCACGCACCGCCGAACAATGCTTCATGCCGCTGACCGTTGGCGGCGGCGTGCGCCAGGTCGCCGATATCAGGAAGCTGCTCTTGGCCGGCGCCGACAAGGTGTCGATCAACACGGCCGCGGTGAAGAACCCGGATTTCGTCGCCGAGGCCGCCGACAAGTTCGGCAACCAATGCATCGTCGTCGCCATCGACGCCAAGAAAGTGTCGGGAACCAATGAGGCCGATCGCTGGGAGATCTTCACCCATGGCGGGCGCGAAAAGACCGGCATCGACGCGGTCGAATTCGCGCGCCAAATGGTCGATCGCGGCGCCGGCGAGATCCTGCTGACGTCGATGGATCGGGACGGCACCAAGGCCGGCTACGACATCGCGCTGACCCGCGCGATATCAGACGCCGTGCGCGCGCCGGTGATCGCTTCCGGCGGCGTCGGCACGCTCGACCACATGGTCGAAGGCATTCGCGACGGCCATGCCGGCGCGGTGCTGGCGGCGTCCATCTTCCATTTCGGCACCTACACGATAGCGCAGGCCAAGGCGCATATGGCCGCCGCCGGCCTGCCGATGCGGCTGGACTCTGTGAATAATCCGCCCTAAAGCATGATCCCGAAAAGTGGGAACCGGTTTTCGGAAAAGATCCTGCTTAAACAAGCAGATAGATGACGCCATGACCGAGTTTTCGCTTTCCGATCTGGAAAAAATCATTGGGGAACGCGCCCATTCCGGAGATCGGGATTCGTGGACGGCAAAATTGTTCGCGCGCGGCATCGACAAGGCGGCGCAGAAGCTCGGCGAGGAGGCCGTCGAGACGGTGATTGCCGCCGTCAGGGGCGACAAACCGGCCATCGTTTCAGAAAGCGCCGATCTTATATATCATTGGCTCGTCGTTCTCGGCCTCTCCGGGGTACCGCTGAGCGACGTGCTTAGGGAACTCGAAGGCCGCACCCGGCGTTCGGGCATCGCCGAGAAGGCGTCACGGCCCAAGGGCTGACCGCGAGGAAGGGCAGGTATCTCGATGGATCAGCTCGCGCCGACCGAGAAATATTCTCCCTTTCGCTTCTTCTCCGCCGAGCAATGGTCGCAATTCCGCGCCGACACGCCGCTGACGCTGAGCGCGGACGAATTCCGCCGCCTGCGCTCGCTCAACGATCCGGTCGATCTCGAGGAGGTCACGCGCATCTATCTGTCGCTGTCGCGGCTGTTGTCGGCGCATGTCGAAGCGAGCCAGCTGCTGTTCCGGCAACGCCAGGCCTTCTTCAACGCGGTCGACGTGGTCAAAACACCCTTCATCATCGGCATCGCCGGTTCAGTCGCGGTCGGCAAATCGACCACCGCACGCGTGCTGAAGGAACTTTTGGCGCGCTGGCCGTCGAGCCCCAAGGTCGATCTCATCACCACCGACGGCTTCCTGCTGCCCAACGAGGTCCTGCGCCGCGAGAACCTGATGGAGCGCAAGGGTTTCCCCGACAGCTACGATGTGGGCGCGCTGCTGCGCTTCCTGTCGGGCATCAAGTCGGCGCTGCCCGATGTCCGCGCGCCGGTCTATTCGCACCTGACCTATGACGTCATTCCCGGCGAGTTCGTCACCATCGACCGGCCCGACATATTGATCTTCGAAGGCATCAATGTCCTGCAGCCCGGCAAGCTGCCGCAGGACGGCAAGATCGTCCCTTTCCTGTCGGACTTCTTCGACTTCGCCATCTACATCGATGCCGACGAGAAGCTGATCCACAACTGGTACATTTCCCGCTTCATGCGGCTGCGTGAGACCGCCTTCCGCAACCCGGACTCCTTCTTTCACCGCTATTCGCAGCTGTCGGAGAGTTCGGCGCGCGCCATCGCCGAAGGCCTGTGGACCAACATTAATTTGAAGAATCTGCGCGAGAACATCCTGCCGACGCGGGCCCGCGCCGACTTGATCCTGCGCAAAGGCGCCGACCACCTGATCGAGGAAGTGGCGCTCAGGAAGCTGTGACGGCCGGCTCCGTCACCCGCCGCAGCGTCAGATTGATCCGCCCGCCGTTTTTCAGCAGCGCCGAGGTCGAGGGATAGATCCGATCGACGCCGTGAAAGCACAGCCGCCCCTCGCCGCCGAGCACCACGACGTCACCGCTTTGCAGCCTGAACGACTTGGTGGCGCCATCACGCGTAGTCTGGCCGACTCGGAACAGGCAGTCGTCGCCGAGCGAGACGGAGACGACCGGCGCCGAAAGATCGGTCTCGTCGCGGTCCTGATGCAGGCCCATTTTTGCGTCCGGCGTGTAGAAATTGATGAGGCATGCTTCCGGCGGGTGCGGATAGCCCGAGACCTCGCGCCACAGGTCGAGCAGCGCATCCGGAATTGGCGGCCAAGGCGCCCCGGTTACCGGATGCGCCGGCTGGTAACGATAGCCGTGCTCCTTGTCGGTGACCCAGCCGAGCGGCCCGCAATTGGTCATACGCACGCTCATCTCCTTGCCGGTGCGCGGCATGGCCGGCACGAACAGCGGCGCCTGCTGCACGATCCGTCTCACCTCGTCGACCAGCTCTTCCTGCGCGCTGCGCGACAGGTAGGCCGGCATGTGGCGGACGCCTTTGGGCAGGACGAGCACGGATTCGATTACCTCTTGGATGGTTCGGAACCGTAAAATGTCACGATCAAATGAAAACGGCGACCCGAAAGCCGCCGCTCTTGTCGAATTGGCAGCCGCCGATCAGGCGAGGTCGGGAATGCGCAGCACCTGGCCCGGATAGATCTTGTCGGGATGGGTCAGCATCGGCTTGTTGGCCTCGAATATGACCGTGTTCTTGACGCCTTGGCCCTTGCCGTAGCTTTTCTCGGCGATCTTCCAGAGATTGTCGCCCTTCTTCACCGTGTAGAAGGTGGGCTCCTTGGCGGGGGCGGCGGCCGTGCCAGGTGCTGGCGCGACCTGCAATTCGTCCGCCTGCACTTTGGAGACGCCGAGCGTGTTGCCGACGGCGATGACCGCCTTCTCGAAGATCGACTGGTCCTTGACCACACCCTTCAGCACCGCCGTGTCGCCCGTGACGACGACCTCGACGCCATCGGTGCCGAGCTTGTGCGAATCGAGCTCCTTCTTGAGTGTGTCGGCCGTGGGTGCGGCTTCGTCGTCACCGCCGATGCCCAGTTTCTTGCCGACGCTCTTGACGAAATCGAACATGCCCATCCTTGGGTCTCCCTTGCTAATGGCAATGGTTGAACCTTGCATCTGCGGTCCAAAATGGGAAGTCGTTTTGTGCGCGTGCCTAGATCCAAGAGATAGAGCATGATGTCGTCCGAAAACCGCTTCACACTTTTCGGCATCATGCTCTGGTGTGGTGCTTAATCGTTCTCCACCCGGCCGCGCAGCTTCTTGATCGTGCCGCGCCCGGCCTTGCTCTTCAGCCGCCGTTCCACGGCACCCTTCGACGGCCGTGTCTTCTTGCGCGGCGGCGGTGGCGGTTCGGCGGCCTTGGCGACCAATGCCGTCAGCCGTGCCCGCGCATCCGTCCGGTTCTGTTCCTGGGTGCGGAAGCGGCCTGCTTCGATGACGATGACACCGTCCTTGGTGGCACGCTGGCCGGCAAGCTTGATCGTCCGCTCGCGCACGCGCTCCGACAGACCCGTTGCGTTGGCCGCGTCGAAGCGCAGTTGCACCGCCGTCGCCACCTTGTTGACGTTCTGGCCGCCGGGACCGGACGAGCGGATGAAATCCTCGTGCAGGTCGCCCGGATGGATCACCGCATCGCCTGATATGATGATGTTGTCGTCGCTCGCCATGCCGCAGTCATGGCGCGGCGGATCGAAAAAGAAAAGGCCCGATCGAACCGGGCCTTTCAACGAAAGCTGACCCCTGTGGCGCGATTACTCTGCCGCTTCCTGCATGCGCGGCGCCGCGCCCAGCACCACGGCGTCGACATGGCTTTCGAATTTCTCGAAATTGACGGCGAACATGCCGACCAGCCGTGCCGCCTGCCGGTCATAGCCGGCCTTGTCGGCCCAGGTCGCCCGGGGGTCCAGAATCATCGGGTCGAGAATGGCGCTATCGATGCCCGGCACAGCCACCGGCACCTCGAAACCGAAATGAGGGTCGGTGCGGAACTCGGCCGTCTTCAGCGAGCCGTCGAGTGCGGCTGCAAGCAAGGCGCGCGTCGCCTTGATCGGCATGCGCTTGCCGGTGCCGTAGGCGCCGCCGGTCCAGCCGGTGTTGACCAGCCAGCAATCGGCGCCGTGGCGGGCAATCAGCTCGCGCAGCAGATTGCCGTATTCGGAAGGGTGGCGCGGCATGAACGGCGCACCGAAACAGGTCGAAAACGTCGCTTCGGGCTCGGTCACGCCCTTTTCGGTTCCGGCCACCTTGGCGGTGTAGCCGGACAGGAAATGATACATCGCCTGCGCCGGGGTCAGCCGCGCGATCGGCGGCATCACGCCGAACGCATCGGCGGTCAGCATGATGATGTTGTTGGGATGGTTGGCGCGGCCGGTCTTGCTGGCATTGGGGATGAAGTCCAGCGGGTAGGCGCAGCGTGTGTTCTCGGTCAGCCTTCCGTCGTTGAAATCCGGCACGCCATCAGCGTCGAGCACGACATTTTCCAGCACCGTGCCGAAGCGCTGCGTGGTGGCAAAGATTTCCGGCTCGGCTTCCGCCGACAGCTTGATCGTCTTGGCGTAGCAGCCGCCTTCGAAATTGAAGATGCCGTGCGGCCCCCAGCCATGCTCGTCGTCGCCGATCAGCGTGCGCGAGGGATCGGCCGAGAGCGTCGTCTTGCCGGTGCCTGACAGGCCGAAGAAGATGGCGGCGTCGCCGGCCGCACCCTCGTTGGCCGAGCAATGCATCGGCATCACGCCTTTCGCCGGCAACAGATAGTTGAGCATGGTGAACACCGACTTCTTCATCTCGCCGGCATAGGAGGTGCCCCCGATCAGCACGATCTTGCGCGAAAGATCGACAGCGATCACCGTTTCGGTGCGGCTGCCGTGACGGAGGGGATCGGCGCGGAAGGACGGCAGGTCGATGATCGTCATCTCGGGCATGAACTGTTCGAGTTCGGCGGCATCCGGACGGATCAGCAGATTGCGGATGAACAGCGAGTGCCAGGCAAATTCGGTGATCACCCTTGTCGGCAGTTTCAGTCCCGCATCGGCGCCGCCGACCAGATCCTGGACGTATAGATCCTTGTCCGCGGCATGCGCCTGGAAATCGGCGAGCAGCGTGTCGAACTGGGCCGGCGAGATCGCCTTGTTGTTGTCCCACCAGACATGTGGTTCGGTGGCGCCATCGCGGACGACGAACTTGTCCTTGGGCGAGCGGCCGGTGTGCTGTCCGGTCTCGGCGACCAGCGCGCCATGGGCGGTCAAGCGGGCCTCGCCTCGCCGGATCGATTCCTCATAAAGGGCAGCCGCACCGAAATTATAGCGCACCACGCCGGTGGTTTTCAGGCCGATATGATCGATCGCGCAGGCGGAATTGCGTTTGCCGACTTCCGACATCGAGTGTCCCTCTTGGATTTGCCGCATCTTTGCCGGCACGTTTCCAGCACGCCCACTACGCGGGCTGAGATGGTCAGAACCAGAAAAGACGAATGATATCAAATCATTAATCGATTTAAATATTTTGAAAGTTGTTTAAATCGTTTATATGTGCAAAAAGTTTCGCGGTTGCCCAAAGGATTGGCGATGTACGTTCGTCCAACCCATGTCGAGGTAGGATTGTGGCCGCCGGCATGCCGCGCGTGACAGCGGACAAGGCCTATGCCACATTTTGTACCTAATTTGTCCTGCAAAAGCCCCTTCTCTACGACAGAAGGGACAGCTCATGAGGGAGCCGCTTGAAATGGCAACAATCGCGCTTGTCGATGACGACCGCAACATTCTGACATCGGTGTCGATCGCCCTGGAATCCGAGGGGTATCGCGTCGAGACCTACACGGATGGTGCGTCGGCGCTGGAAGGCCTGGCGGCACGCCCGCCGAACCTTGCCATCCTCGACATCAAGATGCCGCGCATGGACGGCATGGAACTGCTGCGCCGCATGCGCCAGAAGTCTGACCTTCCGGTGATCTTCCTGACCTCCAAGGACGACGAGATCGACGAATTGTTCGGCCTCAAGATGGGCGCCGACGACTTCATCCGCAAACCCTTCTCGCAGCGCCTGCTGGTCGAGCGGGTGCGCGCCGTGCTGCGCCGTGCCAGTGCCCGCGAGGCTGCCGCCAAGACGCCAAGCCAGCAGGCCCGCTCGCTCGAGCGCGGCCAGCTCGTCATGGACCAGGAGCGCCACACCTGCACCTGGAAGGGCGAGCCGGTGACGCTCACCGTAACCGAGTTCCTGATCCTGCATTCGCTGGCGCAGCGTCCAGGCGTGGTAAAAAGCCGTGATGCGCTGATGGATTCGGCTTATGATGAACAGGTCTATGTCGACGACCGCACCATCGACAGCCACATCAAGCGGCTGCGCAAGAAGTTCAAGGCCGTCGACGACGACTTCGAGATGATCGAAACCCTTTACGGAGTCGGATACCGGTTCCGCGAAGCATAAGTAGCAGGGCCTGCTATTCGATGGCAGTGGAAGCACAGCGAACAAGACCGGCGGGCGCCTCCAGGCGGCCGTCGCGGATCATGCCGTCCTTCGTCTCGAAGATCACGGTGCCGATGCGCCGCTTCCTTGGCCATCACATCTTTTCCAGTCTGACGCGGCGTATCCTGTTCCTCAACCTTGCCGGCCTCGCTGTCCTGGTGACCGGCATCCTCTATCTCAACACCTTCCGAGACGGGCTGATCGACGCCCGCGTCGAAAGCCTGATGACCCAGGGCGAGATCATCGCCGGCGCGATCGCCGCGTCGGCGACGGTCGAGACGGATTCGATCAGCATCGACCCGGAAAAGCTGCTTGAACTGCAGGCCGGCGAAAGCCTGGGGCCGGGCTCCGACCAACTCGACAATCTCGACTTCCCGATCAACCCGGAGCGCGTCGCCCCGGTGCTGCGAAGGCTGATCTCGCCGACCAGGACCCGCGCCCGCATCTATGACCGCGACGCCAATCTGCTGCTCGATTCGCGCCACCTCTATTCGCGTGGCCAGATTCTGCGCTACGACCTGCCGCCGGTCGAGGAGGAAGAGCCCGATCTGGTCGAGCGCATCCAGAAATTCGTCTTCGACTTCTTCCGCAATACCGAGCTGCCGGTCTATCACGAGCAGCCGGGCGGCAATGGCGCCGCTTTCCCGGAAGTGGTCAAGGCACTCACCGGCAGCCCGTCGACCATCGTGCGCGTCAGCGAGCAGGGCGAACAGATCGTTTCGGTGGCGGTGCCGATCCAGCGCTTTCGTGCCGTCCTGGGCGTGCTGATGCTGTCGACCGAAGGCGGCGACATCGACAAGATCGTCGCCGCCGAGCGCAAGGCGATCCTGCGCGTCTTCGGCATCGCGGCCCTTGTCACCGCCATCCTGTCGATGCTGCTCGCCTCCACCATCGCCAATCCGCTGCGCCGGCTGTCGGCGGCGGCGGTGCGGGTGCGGCGCGGCGTCAAGAGCCGTGAGGAGATCCCCGACTTTTCCGACCGTCAGGACGAGATCGGCAATCTGTCGATCGCCATACGCGACATGACCAACGCGCTCTACGCCCGCATCGAGGCGATCGAAAGCTTCGCGGCCGATGTCTCGCACGAGCTGAAGAACCCGCTGACGTCGCTGCGCAGCGCGGTGGAAACCTTGCCGCTGGCCAAGAACGACGATTCGCGCGGCCGGCTGATGGATATCATCCAGCACGATGTCAGGCGGCTGGACCGGCTCATCACCGATATTTCCGACGCATCGCGCCTGGACGCGGAGCTCGCGCGTGAAGATGCGGGGACGGTTGACCTGAAGAAATTCATCACCGATCTGGTCGCCGTTTCGCGCGAAGCGACGCGTAACAAGAAGGCGGTCGAGATCGAGTTCAAGGCCGCCAAACTGCCGCAGGGCGTCAAAGGCTACGTCGTCGTCGGGCATGATCTGCGCATCGGCCAGGTCATCACCAATTTGATCGAGAACGCCCGTTCCTTCGTTCCCGAGGATCATGGCCACATCAGCCTGTCGCTGGCGCGTGCCGGCAAGTTCAACATCGTCACCGTCGACGACAATGGCCCCGGCATCCGGGCCGACAACATCGACCGCATCTTCGAGCGCTTCTACACCGACCGGCCGGCCGGCGAGGCATTCGGCCAGAATTCGGGGCTTGGCCTGTCGATATCCAGGCAGATCGTCGAGGCCCATGGCGGCACGCTCACCGCCGAGAACATCCCCGGCACCAAACCCGGCGAGATCAAGGGCGCTCGTTTCGTGGTGACATTGCCGGCCGAAGGCTGAGAGCATGAATCCCAACCACGCCTGGTCCAGCCATGCAGCCTGAAAACATTCACGCGACAATGGTTTTGATCGGCGAGCGCGGCATTCTCGTCACCGGAGCCTCCGGTTCGGGCAAGACGACGCTGGCGCTGGCGCTCATCGACCATTGTCGCCATCGCGGATCGTTCGCGCGGCTCGTCGGTGACGATCAGCTCTTCGTCGAGGCGCATGCCGGGCGACTGCTGTGCCGCGCTCCCGCCGCCATAGAAGGCCTTGTCGAGGTGCCGGGGCTCGGCCCCCGACCTCTGCCATTCGAGCCGGCAGGCCTCGTCGACCTCCATGTTCGCCTGGTGCCGGCCGGCGAAGCGGTGCGCTTCCAGGAGGATGCCGCAAGCAGCATCGCCGGCTGTCTGGTGCCGCGGGTCGACGTGGTCGAACGCAATGTCCCATCGGTCTTGCCGGTCGTGATGGCGCGGCTGTCGATCGCGCCTTTTCTATGATCCGTTCCGGGTTTTTTGCTGCAATGCGTCAAAATGGCATGTGCCTGCGCAATTTTGGGCTTGTCAACGGGCCGTGCGTCGACAAGATAGCGCTCCCGCCGCCTGGATTGGCTGGCGAGCATAAAATGCGCCTGTGAAGCGGCGATGACGGGATCCACCAAAGAATGATCGGACTCGTGCTTGTAACGCACGGTCAACTGGCCACCGAGTTCCGACATGCCGTCGAACATGTCGTCGGGCCACAAGACAATTTCGAAACCGTGGCGATCGGTGCCGACGACGATATGGAGCAGCGTCGCCGCGACATCGTCGACGCTGTTGCCCGTGTCGATACCGGGGCGGGCGTCATCGTGCTGACCGACATGTTCGGCGGCACGCCCTCCAACCTTGCCATCTCGGTGATGGAGTCCGGCCGCACCGAGGTGATCGCCGGCATGAACCTGCCGATGCTGATCAAGCTCTCCTCGATCCGCAAGGGCGACAATATGGCCGCCGCGCTCGATGAGGCGCAGGCCGCCGGCCGCAAATACATCAATGTCGCCAGCCAGCTCCTGAGCAGCAAATGACCGCGCTGTCCCCGGAAGACCAAATTGTCCGGGATTTTCCCATCATCAACCAGCGTGGCCTTCATGCGCGCGCTTCGGCGAAGTTCGTCCAGCTGGCCAGCGGCTTCGATGCCTCGGTGCATGTCGAGAAGGATGGCGTGAAGGTCGGCGGCACCTCGATCATGGGCCTGATGATGCTGGCGGCAAGCCCCGGCTATTCGATCCGCGTCACCGCCAGCGGGCCGGAGGCCCGGCAGGTCATCAACGCCCTGGAGCAGCTGGTGGCGTCCCGCTTCGGCGAGGAATGCTGATCAGTTAGAGCGCCGATGCGTGTCTGAGAGACATGCAGGGATAAAGATTTCTTTATATCCCATTGTCGTCCTTGCTCCGATCTGCTAGTCAGGCCGGCAATTCGCGCCCTTGACGCGCCGACCGGCGCGGGCGCATCCGCAACAAATTCGCAAGCACATCATTCGCATCGGAGTACTGCCATGACGGGTAGCAAGGACTATGTGGTCGCCGACATCTCGCTTGCCGGCTGGGGCCGCAAGGAACTCGAGATCGCCGAAACCGAAATGCCGGGCCTGATGGCCTGCCGTGAGGAATTCGGTCCCAAGCAGCCGCTCAAGGGCGCGCGCATCACCGGCTCGCTGCACATGACGATCCAGACGGCGGTACTGATCGAGACGCTGAAGGAACTGGGCGCCGATATCCGCTGGGCCTCCTGCAACATCTTCTCGACCCAGGACCACGCGGCCGCGGCCATCGCCGAAGCCGGCATCCCGGTGTTTGCCGTCAAGGGCGAGTCGCTGGAGGAGTATTGGGACTACACCGACAAGATCTTCCAGTGGGCCGATGGCGGCCTCTCCAACATGATCCTCGATGATGGCGGCGACGCCACCATGTACATCCTGATCGGCGCCCGCGCCGAGGCCGGCGAGGATGTGCTGTCCAACCCGCAGAGCGAGGAAGAGGAATACTTCTACGCCCAGGTCAAGAAGCGCCTGAAGGCTTCGCCCGGCTTCTTCACCAAGCAGAAGGCGGCGATCCGCGGCGTCACCGAAGAGACGACCACCGGCGTCAACCGGCTCTATCAGCTGCAGAAGAAGGGCCTGCTGCCCTTCCCCGCCATCAACGTCAACGACTCGGTCACCAAGTCGAAGTTCGATAACAAATATGGCTGCAAGGAATCGCTGGTCGACGGCATCCGCCGCGGCACCGACACGATGATGGCCGGCAAGGTCGCTGTCGTGTGCGGTTATGGCGACGTCGGCAAGGGCTCGTCGGCCTCGCTCAAGGGCGCCGGCGCCCGCGTCAAGGTCACCGAGGTCGATCCGATTTGCGCCCTGCAGGCGGCGATGGACGGGTTTGAAGTCGTCACGCTGGAAGATGCGGCCCCCACCGCCGACATCGTCATCACCACCACCGGCAACAAGGATGTCGTCACCCTCGACCATATGCGCTCGATGAAGGACATGGTCATCGTCGGCAACATCGGCCACTTCGACAATGAGATCCAGGTCGCCGCGCTGCGCAACTTGAAATGGACCAACGTCAAGCCGCAGGTCGACATGATCACCTTCGCGGACGGCAAGCGGATGATCCTTTTGTCGGAAGGGCGGCTGCTCAATCTCGGCAACGCCACCGGCCACCCGAGCTTCGTCATGTCGGCATCCTTCACCAACCAGGTGCTGGCGCAGATCGAGCTCTACACCAAGCCCGGCCAGTACGAGAACCAGGTCTATGTCCTGCCCAAGCATCTCGACGAAAAGGTCGCGCGCCTGCATCTCGACAAGCTCGGCGCCCGTCTGACCGAACTGTCGGGTGAACAGGCCGCCTATATCGGCGTCACGCCGCAGGGTCCGTTCAAGCCGGAACACTACCGCTATTAACCAAAGCTAAAATTGCTACCAGATATTGAGGCCGGGCGATTGACTTTTCGCCCGGCCTTATTTTTGCGCGCCATCAGCCTTCACGGCGATTCGGCGAGGGGTTATTGTCAGGTGATTCGGCGATGCTTCCAGCCCGAGAGGGTCAAGAGAGGCACGCATCAGGGCGGTCTTGCATTCAGGCGGCGGAGAGGACCAAGACATGCCGGGGCAACACCCGCACAGAGCGGGACGGGCCGTTTCCGGCGGCCATGATGATTCGGGGATTGCTGGCTCCGCCCTGGAAGGCGGGAGCCTGTCCTGGCGCGCCCGTGCGTCGACATTCCTTGCCACCTCCGCGCTCGCGGGCCCCTTGGCTGGCGCCGTCGCGCATGCCGAAACCGCTGCTGCCAGCGTCGCGGGACTGTCGGTGAGCGCCATCGAGGTCATGCAGCTTGCCGTGTTCGTCGGCGTGACGGGTGCCGCACTGATATCGGCCATCGTTCTCATCCGCGAAAGAGCCCGCACCTCGGCGGAGAATGTCGAACTCAGGAGCCGCCTCGCCGACATCAACGCGGCGCTCCGCCGCTCCGAGGCGCTGCTCAATCTGCGCGACCAGCGCGTCGTCGTCTGGGCCGCTGAAAACAAGAAGCCCGAGCTTATCGGCACATTGCCCGTCGAAAGCGGCGCTCCCGAAGATAGGGCCGCTTTTCTCGCTTTCGGCCGCTGGCTGATGCCGCGTTCGGCGGCGGCACTCGAACATGCCGTCGCGGGATTGCGCGAGAAGGCCAAACCCTTCGACCTCGTCATCGAATCGCAGGCGGGCGCGCCGCTCGAAGTGCATGGCCGCAAGAGTGCCGCGCATGTGCTCGTGCGTTTCGTCTCGCTCTCGGAGACGCAGCGCAGCCAGGCCAGGCTGAAGATCGAGAACCAGCGGCTGGCCGCCGACCACGACACGATGATCGGCCTGCTCGACGCGTTGAACATGCCGGCATGGCTCCGCGGCGAGGATGGCGGGCTGAAGTGGGTCAACCGCGCCTATGCCGATGCCGTCGAAGCCGAAAATGCCGAAGCCGCGGTCCGGGAGAAAAAAGAGTTCCTCGGCGGCCAGGCGCGCGATGCGATTGCCGCCCAGCACAAGACGCATCCGGTTTTCGAGCAGTCGCTGTCCACCGTGATCGAAGGTGACCGCCGTGTGTTCGCGGTCACCGATTTCGCCGGCAGCGATGGCTCGGCCGGCCTTGCCTGCGACACCAGTGCCATCGAGGCCGTTCGCGGCGAATACGAACGGACGGTGCGAAGCCACGCCGACACGCTCGACCAGCTCAACACGGCGGTCGCTATTTTCGACACCGACGAGAAGCTGCGGTTCTTCAATCAAGCCTTCCAGAAGCTTTGGGGGCTGGACGCCGGCTTCCTGCACAGCGCACCCGACAATGCCTTGCTGCTCGACCGGCTGCGCAGCGAGGGCAAGATCGCCGAACAGCCTGAATGGCGTCGCTGGAAGGAAGGCCTGCTCGGCGCCTATCGCGCCGTCGAATCCCAGGAACATTGGTGGCATCTGCCGGACGGCAAGACCATTCGCGTCGTCGCCAATCCGCAGCCCAAGGGCGGCGTGACCTGGGTGTTCGAGAACCTGACCGAGAAGATGGACCTGGAAAGCCGCTACCAGACAGCCGTGCGGGTTCAGGGCGAGACGCTCGACAATCTTGCCGAAGGCGTGGCGGTGTTCGGACCCGACGGCAGGCTCCGGCTGTCGAATCCTGCCTTTGCCACTCTCTGGGGATTGAGCGGTGAAGCGGCCAAGCCCAGCGTCCATGTGTCGGCGATCCGCGACCTCTGCGACCGGCAGGCCGCGGACAGCCCATGGCCCAGCTTCGTTGCCGCCATCACCGGCTTTGACGACGAGCGCCGCGACCGCCACGGACAGACCGAGCTCAACAACGGCAACGTGCTGAGTTACGCCATGATCCCGCTGCCCAACGGGCAGGTGATGATGACCTTCGTCGACGTTACCGACAGTGTCCATGTCGAGCGGGCGCTGAAGGACAAGAACGAGGCGCTGCAAAAATCCGACCAGCTCAAGAACGAATTCGTCCAGCACGTCTCCTATGAACTGCGCTCGCCGCTGACCAACATTATCGGCTTCACCGAACTCCTGTCGCAGCCCACGACCGGTCCGCTGACGCAGAAGCAGCGCGAATATGTCGAGCATGTCAGCTCGTCCTCCTCGGTCCTGCTCACCATCGTCAACGATATCCTCGACCTGGCGACGGTGGACGCCGGCATCATGCAGCTCGACATTTCCGAGGTGCAGGTTGATCGCACCATCGCCGCTGCGGCCGAACTGGTGGCCGACCGGCTGGAAGAGCATTCGATCAGTCTCCAGGTGGACGCCATCGCGGCGCCGAAGACGTTTCACGGCGATGAGGTCCGCGTCCGCCAGATCCTCTACAATCTGCTCAGCAACGCCGCCAATTACGCCCCGGAAGCCAGCATCATCCGGCTCACTTGCCGCCATCTGGCGGATGGGGTGGAATTCTCGGTTCATGACGATGGTCCCGGCATGCCGCCGGATGTGCTCGATTCGGTGTTCCGCCGTTTCGAGCCGCGCGCCAATGGCGGCCGCCGGCGCGGCGCCGGTCTCGGCCTGTCGATCGTCAAGAGCTTCGTCGAGCTGCATGGCGGCAGCGTTCGCATCGAAACCGGCAAGGACAAGGGCACGACCGTCATCTGCACCTTTCCAGACATGCCGGGCATCCGAGCCGCGGCCGAGTAGCGCGTTCGATGACCGGACTGGTGCTGGAGCGATTACTCGCCGACGAGACACAAACAGCGCGGCTGGGCGAAGATCTGGCGCTGTCGCTGCGCCCGGGTGACGTGCTTGCCCTCAAGGGCGATCTCGGCGCCGGCAAGTCGACGCTGGCGCGGGCCTTGATCAGGACCCTGGCCGACGATGCGAGCCTCGACGTTCCGAGCCCGACCTTCACGCTGGTGCAGAGCTACGACACCCGCATTCCGGTCCATCATTTCGATCTCTACCGCCTGTCCTCGGCGGACGAGATCAATGAGCTTGGGTTCGACGAAGCCCTGGCGCAGGGTGCTGCTTTGGTCGAATGGCCGGAACGGGCGGAAGCCCATCTGCCGAAAACCACGGTCCTGATCGAGCTCGTCCAGCATGGCGACGGCCGGCTGGCGCGATTGTCAGGCCAGGGTGATGCCTTCGATCGGGCGGCACGATCGCTGGCCATGCGCGACTTTCTTGTGAACGCCGGCTGGGGGGAAGCGCAGCGCCGCCATTTCATCGGCGATGCTTCGGCCCGCTCCTACGAGATCGTTTCGTTGCCGGACCAAAAGCCGCGGGTCTTGATGAACTCGCCACGGCTGGTTCTCGGTCCCCCTGTGCGCGACGGCAAGCCCTATGCCGAGATCGCGCACACCGCCCAGTCGGTCTCCGCCTTCGTCGCCATCGACCATGCCTTGCAGGCCGGTGGCGTCAGCGTTCCGCAAATCCATGCTGAGGACCAGGACCAGGGTTTCCTGCTGCTCGAACATCTTGGCTCCGAAGGTTTCCTCGGCGGCGATGGCCAGCCGCTGGCCGAGCGTTGCGCAGCGGCGGCCGAGCTGCTGGCCATGATGCACGGCAGGACCTGGCCGCAGCGCCTGGAAACAGGACACGGCGGCTTCCACGATGTGCCGCCTTTCGACCGCGACGCCATGATGATCGAAGCCGATTTGCTGGTCGACTGGTACGTGCCGGCGATATCGGGCGGCCCGCCAAGTGACAGCTTGCGCGCCGGTTACCACAGGGAATGGAACGCGCTCCTCGACCGGCTGCACGGCCGCGAGGTCACGCTGATGCTGCGCGACTTCCATTCGCCCAACATCATCTGGCGCGGCGACCGTTCAGGGCATGATCGATTGGGCATTGTCGATTTCCAGGATGCGCTGATCGGCCCTTCCGCCTATGACGTCGCCTCACTCGCCATGGACGCGCGGGTCACCATCTCGCCCGAGATCGAGAAACAGACGCTGGATGCCTATGTCGCGGCGCGCCACGCAGCCGGGGCTTTCGACGAGGCAAGCTTCCTGGAGTCCTACGCCATCATGGCGGCGCAGCGAAACTCCAAGATCCTCGGCATCTTCGTCCGCCTCGAAAAACGCGACGGCAAGCCCTACTATCTGAAGCACCTGCCGCGCATTCGCGACTATCTGCGCCGGGCGTTGTCTCATCCGGCGCTGGCAAGCCTGCGCGAGTTCTACGACACCCACGGTTTGCTGGAGGAGCGAGCGCTGTGACAGCAAGACCGGACACCGCCATCGTACTCGCAGCCGGGCTTGGCAAACGCATGCGGCCGATCACCGACACCATTCCCAAGCCACTGGTCAAGATTGCCGGCAAGACGTTGCTCGACTGGAGCCTCGACAGCCTGGCCGCCGCCGGCGTCGGCAAGGCGGTCGTCAACGTCCACTACTTTCCCGAACAGATCGTCGCCCATGTCACTGCGCGCCGCGCGCCAAAAATCGTCGTTTCCGATGAGAGCGAACAACTGCTCGATTCCGCCGGCGGCATCGTCAAGGCGTTGCCCGAACTGGGCGATCAGCCCTTCTACATCCTCAACGCCGACACGTTCTGGATCGATGACGGTCCTCTCAATCTCCAGCGCCTCGCCCTTGCATGGGACGCGGCGAAAATGGATATTCTGCTGATGCTGGCGGATCTCCAACAGGCGACCGGACACTGCGGCAGCACCGATTTCCTGGTGGCGCCGGATGGCGGCTTGCGGCGTTCGAAAGGCGACCCGGCGGGGCTGATCTATGCCGGGGCGGCGATCGTCCATCCGCGCCTGTTCGAGGGTGCACCGGCCGGGCCGCACTCGCTCAACGCCTATTTCGATTCCGCCATCGCGGCCGGCCGCCTGTTCGGCATGCCCATGCATGGCCACTGGATCACTGTCGGCACGCCCGATGCGATTGCGCTCGCGGAAGCGGCGGTCGCCGGTGCGCTCATCGAGTCGCAATGAGCGGCTCCAGCCGCGTTTTCTCGATCCCGCCCGGAGCGCCGTTTCTGCCGACGCTTGCCGAGGCGCTGCTTGCCGGCCGCCTCGTTCCGGGCTTTCGGTTCGACGGCGACCCGCTCGCTTTGGCCGATGTCACCATCTATGTGCCGACGCGCCGTGCCGCGCGTGCTCTGCGGGGTGTCTTCGTCGATAGTCTGGCGGCACGAGGCGGCGGCGGTTCGGCGATCCTGCCGGTCATCCGGCCACTGGGCGAGTTCGACGAGGACGAGGCTGCGTTCGAGACCGAGGCATCGGCGGCGATCGATCTCGCGCCGCCGATCGCCGCGATCGAACGCCTGTTGCTGCTGACGCCGCTGGTGCGCGCCTGGAAACGCCGGCTGCCGGCGCATGTCGCCGCCCTTTTCGCCGAGGAGATCGTCATCCCGGCTTCCACCGCCGACGCGATTTGGCTGGCGCGCGATCTCGCCCGGCTGATGGACGAGATCGAGACGGAAGGAACGGACTGGGCCAAGCTCACCGATCTGGTGACCGGCAACCTTGCCGGATGGTGGCAGGTGACCCTCGAATTCCTCGGCATCGTCACCGAAGCCTGGCCGAAATTCCTCGCGGAAAGCGACCGCTCCAATCCGGCCGCGCATCGCAGCGCGCTGATCCGCGCCGAGGCGGCGCGGCTGCTGCGCAATCCGCCCGCTGGCCCGGTCATCGCCGCAGGGTCGACCGGCTCGATCCCCGCCACGGCTGAACTGCTTGCCGCCATCGCGCGCCTGCCCGGCGGCGCCATTGTGCTGCCGGGTCTCGACCGAACGCTGGACGAAGCGTCATTCCAGGCGATTGCCGCGCCCGGCGCGCGTCCAGCTGTGCTCGGCCACCCGCAATATGGCCTGGCCAGGCTGATAGGCAAGATCGGCGTATTGCGCGGCGACGTCGAGGAGATTGGCGTGGCCGAACCGCGACTTGCGCTTCGCGCCGCTCTTGTCGGCGAAGCGCTGCGGCCGGCCGAGACCACCGAACTCTGGGCCGAGACACGTGCGGGCTTCCCGGCGTCCGACATTGCCGGCGCCTTCGCCGAGGTGACCTTGCTCGAAGCTGCCAGCGAACGTGATGAAGCTGTCGCCATCGCCGTCGCGCTCAAGCGCGCGGTCGAACAGCCCGGCCAAAGGGCGGCTCTCGTCACCGGCGATCGCGCATTGGCGCGGCGCGTCTCGATCGAGCTCCAGCGCTTCGGCGTCGCCGCCGACGATTCCGGTGGCACGCCGCTCGCCAACACCCCGGCGGCCAGCCTGCTCAGGCTGGCGCTCGAGGCATTGTTCAGGCCAGGCGATCCGGTCGGCCTGTTGTCGCTGCTCAAGCATCCGCTGCTTGGCCTCGGCCTCGAACGGGCCGATGTGCGCCACGCGGCGGAACTGGTCGAGCTGGTGGCCCTGCGCGGCGGCACCGGCCGCCCAGACATCGTTTCGCTACCGGAACTGTTCGAGGCCCGCCTCATCGGCCTGGGCGGCGGCAGTCGACAGCCCTTCTGGTTTTCCCGGCTGACCGTGCGCTCCATCGAAACTGCCCGGAATTTGCTTGAACGTCTCAAGCAGGCGCTGGCGCCGCTCGCAGCCTTCCGCGGCCGGGACGATGCCGACCTTGCCGCGCTTGTCAGGGCCAGCGTCGCCACACTCGAAAATCTCGGCCGCACCGCCGACGGTGGTCTTGGCGAGCTCTATGCCGGTGACGCCGGTGAAAAGCTTGCCGAACTGCTGCGCGGGCTGGTCTCGGCTTCGGCTTCACTGTCCTTCGCGGCGACCGAGTGGCCCGATATCATGGCGGCGCTGATCGCGCCTGAAACGGTCAAGCCGGCACAAGGCACCGATCGGAACATCGCCATCTGGGGTGCGCTGGAAGCGCGATTGCAGACCGTCGACACGCTGGTCATCGGCGGGCTCAACGAGGGCGTATGGCCGCGCAAGCCGGAGAGCGACCGCTTCATGTCGCGGCTGATGAAGACCGGCATCGACCTCGAACCGCCCGAACGGCGCATCGGCCTTGCCGCGCATGATTTCCAGATGGCAATGGGTGCCAAAAAGGTGGTGTTGGCCCGCTCGGCACGCGCCGGCGACGCACCCGCCGTGCCGTCGCGCTGGCTGCAGCGCCTGCTCACCTTCATCGGCAAGGACCAGGCGGCGGAGCTGCGCCGGCGTGGCGACGAATTGCTCGCCTGGGCGCGCGCTCTCGATACCGGCCCAAGGCAGGATTTCGCGCCACGGCCGCAGCCGAAGCCGCCGCTGTCGGTGCGCCCGACGCATTTCTCGGTCACCGAGATCGAGACCCTGCGCCGGGATCCCTACGCTGTCTATGCCAGACGGATCCTTGGACTGATGCCGCTCGATCAGGTCATCCGCGACCCCGGTGCGGCCGAGCGCGGCACGTTGTTTCACGCCATCCTGCACCTGTTCTCAGGCAGCGTCGCCGATCCGCGCGCGCCCGACGCGCTTGCCGGCCTCATCGCCGCCGGCCGGGCCTGTTTTGCCGAAGCCGTACTCCCGGCCGATGTCGAGGCGGTGTGGTGGCCGCGCTTCGAAAAACTCGCCGCCAACATCATCGAGTGGGAGCGCACGCGCGCCGACGCGGTGATAAGGCGTCATGCCGAGGAGCGCGCCGGCAAGACCGTTGTCGGCCAGTCCGGCGTGACTCTGTCCGGCTACGCCGACCGGGTCGACCTTTTGGCCGGCGGCATGGCCGACATACTGGATTACAAGACCGGTTCCTCGCCGTCCAAGGCGCAGGCGCACACACTGCTTGCGCCGCAACTGGCGCTGGAGGGTGCGCTGCTCAGGCGCGGCGCCTTCAAGGATCTGGGCGTACGCGAGCCCTCTCAACTGGCCTTCATCAGGCTGAAGCCGAATGGCGAGGTGTTCGAGGAATCCATCCTCGAACACAATCGCCAGCCGCGGACCGCGACCGATCTTGCCGAAGAGGCCTGGGCGCGGCTGGAAAAGCTGTTGATCCACTATGCCGATCCTGCGACGGGTTATCTGTCGCGCGCGCTGCCGTTCCGCGAAGGCGAGACCGATGGCGACTACGACCATCTTGCCCGCGTGCTCGAATGGTCGGCAGGCGGCGATGCCGGTGACGAGGGAGGGGAGGCATGAAAAAGACCTACCCGATCCC
The DNA here is from genome assembly GCF_003997415.1 of Mesorhizobium sp. M7A.F.Ca.MR.245.00.0.0. Lineage (NCBI taxonomy): Bacteria > Pseudomonadati > Pseudomonadota > Alphaproteobacteria > Hyphomicrobiales > Phyllobacteriaceae > Mesorhizobium > Mesorhizobium sp. M7A.F.Ca.MR.245.00.0.0. The sequence continues at coordinate 39,927 of NZ_RZTE01000013.1, forward strand.
CAGCGACACCGCGACCAGCCAGGCCCGCGCCGCCGATCCCGGCAATTCCGCCTGGGTGTCGGCGAATGCCGGATCCGGCAAGACCCATGTGCTGGCCCAGCGCGTTATCCGGCTGCTGCTGCGCGGCACCGATCCGTCGAAGATCCTGTGCCTGACCTATACGCGCGCCGCCGCCGCTAACATGTCCAACCGGGTGTTCTCGACACTGTCGGAATGGACCACGCTCGGTGACGCCGACCTTGCGGCAAAGGTCGAGGCTCTGGAAGGCCGCCGGCCCGATCTCGAGACCATGCGCCGGGCGCGGCGCCTGTTCGCCGAGGCGCTGGAAACACCCGGCGGGCTGAAGATCCAGACCATCCATGCCTTCTGCGAATCGGTGCTGCACCAGTTTCCGCTGGAGGCCAACATCCCGGCCCATTTCGAGATGCTCGACGGCCAGATGGAGGCCTCGCTGTTTGCCGCGGCGCGCCGCGAGATGATTTCCGGCACATCCGCCGGCGACAGGGATCTGGCCGAGGCTTTTGCCGCCATTCTCGATCGGGGCGGCGAAGCCGGGCTCGACGCCTTGCTGGGTGAGATCGTGCGCAAGCGCGACGGCCTGCGCAATTTCATCGACGCCGTCGGGCGTGATGGCACGCGCTTCCAGGCCCTTTTCTACGAATTCCATTTCCATCCAGGCCAGACGGCCGACGGCATAGCCGCTTCGGTATGGCCGTTGCCGGGTTTCCTGCCCGACTATTTTGCCGGCTTCGCCCACGCAGCCGAGGCCACCGACGCCAGATCGGTGCTGAACAACATCCTGCCCTATGCGCGGCAGGCTTTCGCCGAGGGCGATCCCATTCGGCGCCTGCAACTGCTGGCGCGAGCCTTCCTCAAGACCGATGGCGACGCCTACGACCCGGCAAAGGCCTTCAAGAAGGCTCTGGTCGACCGGCTGCCGGATCTGGCGGAGCGCTATCTCTCGGCCGCCAATGCCATCGTCGAAACCACCGACCGGCTGGCCCTGTTCCGGATGCTGGAGGGTACAAGAGCGGCGCTGACCATCGCCGACTGGCTGATCGCCCGCTACGAAATGCTGAAGCGCAGCCGCGGCTTTCTCGATTTCAACGACCTGATCACCCGCACCGTCAATCTGCTGGCGCGGCCAGACGCCGGCCCCTGGGTGCAATACAAGCTCGACCAGGGCATCGATCATATCCTGCTCGACGAAGCGCAGGACACCAGCCCCGATCAATGGGAAGTGGTGAAGCGGCTGGCGGAAGAATTCTTTGCCGGCTTTGGCGCGCGCGACAGGGTCCATCGCACGGTCTTCGCCGTCGGCGACGAGAAGCAGTCGATCTATTCGTTCCAGGGTGCCGCCCCGGACTCCTTCGCCGACAGCCGGCTGTTGTTCGCCGGACGAGTGCGCGACGCCGAGGCGTCCTTTGCCGACCTCAAGCTGACCTGGTCGTTCCGCTCGACCGACGATGTTCTGACCGCGGTCGACCGCGTCTTCGCCGACGCAAGCGTGCGGCGCGGCATCAGCCATGATCCCGATCCGCTGCGCCACCAGGCGATCCGCACCGACGCACCGGGCTATGTCGAGGTGTGGCCGTCAGTCGGCGCCGATGTGGTCGACGAGCCCGACGACTGGACGCAAGCCATCGATCATGCGCATGCGCCGGCGGTGCGCGTGGCCGAGAACGTCGCCGCCACCATCGCCGGCTGGATCGGCAGTGGCGAAATCGTCGAAGGCCGCGGCACGCGGCTGCGGCCGGGCGACGTGCTGGTGCTGGTGCGCAAGCGCGATCGCTTCGTCCATGCGCTCACCCGCGCACTCAAACGCCGAGACATTCCGGTTGCCGGCGCCGACCGGCTGAGCCTGCCTGGACACATCGCGGTCAAGGACCTGATCGCGCTCGGTCATCTCCTCATCCAGCCGCAGGACGATTTGTCGCTTGCCGCCGTGCTGCGCAGCCCGATCTTCGATCTGCCGGAAGAGACGCTTTTCACGCTCGCCGCGCAGAGGCCGTCCGGCTTGTCGCTGATCGCGTCGTTGCGACAGCACGCCGGCGAAAGCGAGAGGCTGGTGAAGATCGTCGCCCAGGTCGACATCTGGACTGATGAGGCCGCCTTCAAACCGGTGTTCGAGTTTTACGCTGGCCTGCTGGCGCGTGATGGTGTGCGCCGGAAGATGATCGCGCGGCTCGGGCCCGAAGCCGGCGACATCCTCGACGAGTTCCTCAGCTTCTGCCTCGCCGAGGAACGGACCGGCCTGCCGGGGCTTGAAGCCTTCCTGTCGACGCTGGAAAACGCCGGTCCCGAGATCAAGCGCGAGATGGACCAGACCCGCGACGAGGTCCGGGTCATGACCGTGCATGCCGCCAAGGGGCTGGAAGCGCCGGTCGTGTTCCTGGTCGATGGCGGTTCCGCCCCGTTCAGCGACCAGCATCTGCCGCGCCTGATGCCCTTCGATGGCTCCGGCGCGAATTGGGACGGCAAGGGCTATCTCTGGCGCTCTGCCAGCGACGTCGCCAACGGCTTTTCCAAAGCAGCGGCGGCGCGGGCACGGGAACTCGCCGACGACGAATACCGCCGGCTGCTCTATGTCGGCATGACCCGCGCCGAGGACCGGCTGATCGTCTGCGGCTATCACGGCAAGCGGGCGCCGAACGCCGGCACCTGGCATTCGATCGTCAGCCGCGCGTTGATCGGTGCGCCGGAAAGCGAGAAGCGTGCGCATCCCGCCGGCGGCGAGCCGGTGCATCGTTTCCATGTCACCAAGCTGCCGCCGGTCGCACTGGCTTCCGGCGAGCAGGCGCGGCCGACGGATGCTTTCGGACCTCTGCCGGCGACCTTGTTCCGGCCCTTGCCCCCCTTCGAGGATCTGCCGCGTCCGCTGTCGCCATCCGGTGCTGCGGCGCTGATAGACGAAGGCAAGGAAGCTGTGGTCGACAAGGCGTCGCCGGTGCTCGACGCCGATGCCGAGCCGGGCTTTGCGGTGCTGCGCGGGCTTGCCCTGCACAAACTGCTGCAGATGCTGCCCGGCATTGCTGAGCCCGAACGCACGGGCGCGGCGCGGCGCTATCTCGCAAGAACGGGCGCGGACTGGCCGCCGTCAGAGCGCGAAAAAGCCCTGGCGTCGGTCACATCGATCCTTGCCGACGTCGGCTTCGGTCAGCTGTTTGCACCATCGTCACGTGCCGAGGTCGCGATCGTGGGCAGCCTGGAGATCAAGGGCAAAAAGCGCTCGATTTCCGGTAAGATCGACCGTTTGGCGGTGACGCCGGACACGGTATCGATTGTCGACTACAAGACCAACCGGCCGGCGCCCGCCACTCTGGCCGAGGTGCCGCCGGCTTACCTGCTCCAGCTCGCGCTCTATCGCGCCCTGTTGCAGCCGCTCTATCCCGGCCGCACGGTCAAGGCGGCCCTGCTGTTCACCGAGGCGCCGCGGCTGATCGAACTGCCTGCCAGCGCCATGGACGACGCCCTTGCTCGACTCACGGGAGCGTGACACAACACCTGCTTGAAGAAGGGCGCGATCGCCACCACATTTGGTGGGACAAAAACTTTCAAAAGGATTTTCCATATGGCAACCGTGAAGGTCGACAAGAGCAACTTCCAGGCCGACGTGCTTGACGCCAACGTACCGGTCGTCGTCGATTTCTGGGCGGAATGGTGCGGTCCCTGCAAGATGATCGCGCCAGCGCTCGAAGACATTGCCACCGAACTTGGCGCCAAGGTCAAGATCGCCAAGCTCAACATCGACGAGAATCCGGAGCTTGCCGCCCAGTTCGGCGTGCGCTCGATCCCGACGCTGATGATCTTCAAGGGCGGCGAAATGGCCGACATGAAGGTCGGTGCGGCGCCCAAGACCGCGCTGTCGCACTGGATCAACGGCAATCTCGCCTGATCCATCTGAAATTCATATGACCATCAAGCCCGGCCTGGCGCCGGGCTTTTTGCTGGCGTCATCGGTGCGTGGCTCTGGCTCTCGCGTCCGGCCACTCCATGTCATCTGCTTGAGCCAGACAGGAGAAACCCATGACCGGATCCGCCAAGGCCACCGTCTTCATCGACAATGAGCGCGTTATCGTCACCGAGTACCGCTTTGCGCCGGGCGAAAACACCGGCTGGCATCGCCACGGCCACGACTATGTCGTCGTGCCGCTGATGGACGGCAAGGTGAAGCTGTTGACCAAGGACGGCGAGACCTTCGCCGAGATGAAGAAGGGCGCGCCCTATTTCCGCAAAGAGGGCGTCGAACATGACGTCATCAACGCCAATGAAGGCGAATATGCCTTTATCGAGATCGAATTGAAGTGACGGCATGCCATCATGTGCCATCTTGATGGGCGCTGAGAGACTACATCTTCTAGAAAGGGGAGTTTGAAATGGCCGAACCCCAGCTTTCCGTCCGCAGCGCAAAAGCACGAGATATTGCTCATCGACTCGCTCGTCGCGAAAACCGTTCAATAGCTGATATCGTCGAACGCGCACTTGAATCCTATGAGATTCGGGAGGCCGGGCGAGAACCGGCCTCCCTCTTCTATTCCCGCCTGACGGCAAGCATCGGCGTCGACGTCGATCTGGAAGCAATCATACCATTGTGATTTCAGAGACCCTTAGAAAGGCGCTTGATGCGGTGTCATGGCTTGGCTGGTCTCACCAATCAGCGATGCGGTCGTCGCCGGTGAATTGTGCGCTTTTCTGGGTGTACTCGAACAACTCGATTTTCACGTCGTTTGGATCGCGGATCCAGGCCTGAAATGTGTCATCGCAGGCCAGTTTCTTTGAGGTGACGTCGACACCTTTCGACCTGATGTGGGCGATCGCGGCATCAATGTTCTCCACTTCTAGGCAGAAGTGGTTGATCTGGTTCAGGTCGCCATAGCGGGCCTCGTTTTTCCCGAACACCTCGACATGGCTGCCGCCGCCGCAATCGAGGTAGAACCCGAAAATCTTGCCGTCACGCAGGAAATTGAAGCGGGTGTCCATGCCCAGCACGTCGCGATAGAAGCTTCGTGTCGCTTCAAGGTCGTTGGCGAAGATGCAGACGTGAGCGAGCTGCTTGACCTTGATCATGACAGGTTCCTCGCAGAAAAATCCGCCTTCAGGTCGGCGGGGTGCCGTTCTCGGCCAGCACCGCGCCGGTCAGATACAACGAACCGCTGATCAGGATGCGTGGCGCCGGGCCGTCCCAGGTGTCGCGCAGCAGCATCAGCGCGCTGGCGACGGAACTCACCGGCTCGGCGGTCAGCCCGGCTTCCGTCGCGCGGACCGCCAGTTCGTCGTTTGGCACGCCGGCCTCGCTAAGGCTCACCGGCACCGTGTAGACATGCCGGGCGAGGCCCTTGAAGGCACGGAAATAGCCGCTCTGGTCCTTGGTGTTGATCATGCCCGAGATGAGGAACAGCGGACGCGGGTTCTTCTCTTCCTGCTCGGCCAACGCTTCGGCAACCACCACGCCGGCCCCCGGATTGTGGCCACCGTCGAGCCAGATATCGGCGCCCTTGGGTGCCAGTTCGGCCAGCCGGCCCTGCATCAGCTTCTGCATACGCCCTGGCCAGGCGACATTGATCATCGCCTTTTCGGCGGCGCGATGGCTGATCTCGAAACCGGCCGCCTTGACCGCGGCGATCGCCGCCGCCGCATTGGCGAACTGATGGCGTCCGGGCAGCCTGGGCGGTGGCAGGTCCATCAAGCCGTCTTCGTCCTGGTAGACCATGCGGCCGTTTTCCTCGAAGGCAAGGAAGTCCTGGCCGTAGACGAAGGTGGGGCATTCAAGCCGCTCGGCGGTTTCGATCAGCACCTGCAGCGCCGTTTCGCTCTCCTGCGCGCCGATGACCACCGGACAGCCGGGCTTGATAATACCGGCCTTTTCGGCCGCGATCAGTTCGACACGGTCCCCGAGATAGGCCTCGTGGTCGAGCGACACCGGCATGATCACTGACACGGCCGGCTCCTTGACGACATTGGTCGCGTCGAAGCGGCCGCCGAGCCCGACCTCGATGATGGCGGCGTCGGCCTGGTGTTCGGAAAACAAGAGGAAGGTGACGGCGGTGAGAATCTCGAAGACGGTGATCTTCTCGCCTTCATTGGCTCTGGCCGCACGGGCAATAGCATCGGCGAAAACCCTGTCCTCGACCAGCCTGCCGCCGCCATCGGCGGCCAGCCGGTAACGCTCATACCAGTTGACCAGATGCGGCGAGGTGTGAACATGGACGCGGTAGTCCGCTGCCTCGAGCAGGGCGCGCGAAAAGGCGGCGCACGAGCCTTTGCCGTTGGTGCCGGCGATGTGGATGACCGGTGGCAGCCGATCCTGCGGATCGTCAAGCCGCTCCAGCAGCCGCGAAATGCGGTCGAGCGAAAGGTCGAAGCCTTTCGGATGAAGCGCCATCAGGGCTTCGATTTCGCGGTCGGCGGCAAGCGTCGTCATGGCAGAATCCTAGCGCATGAGCCGTGAAAACCAGAATCGGTTTCGGATGGCCATGGCAATCAAAAGCTACAGCGCGCCGAAGCACCCGTGCAATCGCGGTCGCGGCGCTTCGTGTCGCTTCAGGCTTGCGGCCGAGCTTCCGCGGCGACCACCGCCGGGGGCAGGATTTCCGGCTCCAGCGTTTTTTGCTCTTCCGGCAGCTTGAGCAGCATCTTGAGCAGGCGCGCGATCGTTTCACGCATTTCCAGCCTGGATACGACCATGTCGACCATGCCGTGCTCCATCAGATATTCGGAGCGCTGGAAGCCGTCGGGCAGTTTCTCGCGGATCGTCTGTTCGATGACGCGCGGTCCGGCAAAGCCGATCAGCGCGCCGGGCTCGGCGATGTGCACGTCGCCCAGCATGGCATAGGAGGCGGTCACGCCGCCCGTGGTCGGGTTGGTCAAAACGACGATGTAGGGCAGGCCGGCTTCCTTCAGCCGGTCGACACCAACCGTTGTCCGCGGCAATTGCATCAGGGACAAAATACCTTCCTGCATGCGCGCGCCGCCGGAAGCGGCGAACAGGATCAGCGGCCGCTTGCGCTGCAGGGCCACTTCGAAGCCATGCACGATGGCGTCGCCGGCGGCCATTCCGAGCGAGCCGCCCATGAAGGCGAAGTCCTGCACCGTGACCACCACCGGCAGACCCTCGACGGTGCCCAGCGCATTGATGATCGCGTCCTCAAGGCCGGTCTTGGCCTTGGCGTCCTTCAACCGGTCGACATAGCGCTTCTCGTCGCGGAATTTCAGCGGATCCTGCATCACCTTGGGGTTGTCCAGGGTCTCGTATTTGCCGCCATCGAAGAAGAATTTCAGCCGCTCCTTGGCCGAAATCTTCATATGATGGCCGGACGAGGGAATGACGAACTGGTTGGATTCCAGGTCCTTGTGGAACACCATCTCGCCGGTCTCCGGATCCTTGATCCAGAGGTTCTCGGGCATGTCGGTGCGCCGGCCGAGCATCGAATTGATCTTCGGGCGAACGTAATTGGTGATCCAGTTCATCGCTTCGGCTCCTGTCCTGACGAGGATTGGGAAGAGGTAGGAGAACTATTCGGTAGCAGCAAGGCGGGCCGAGCGCACGCCTTGCGCAAGGCCGCTGACCAGCGTGGCGACGGCTTCGGCCGGGTCGGCGGTCTTCTCGCCCTTCGGTCCCAGCACATTGGCCACCGCATTGACGATCGCGGTGCCGACGACGACGCCGTCGGCATTGGCGCCGATCACCCGGGCCTGCTCGGCGGTCTTGACGCCGAAGCCGACGCAGACCGGCAGGTCGGTGTGGCCCTTGATGCGCTTGACCGCCGCCGCCACCTTGCCGGTGTCGGCCAGCGCCGAGCCGGTGATGCCGGTCATCGACACATAGTAGACGAAGCCCGACGTGTTCTGCAGCACTTTCGGCAGGCGCTTGTCGTCGGTCGTCGGTGTCGCCAGTCGGATGAAATTGATGCCGGCCTTGAGCGCCGGAATGCACAGTTCCTCGTCCATCTCGGGCGGCAGGTCGACGACGATCAGCCCGTCAATGCCGCTGGCGATCGCGTCCTTGAGGAAGCGGTCGACGCCATAGATGTAGATCGGATTGTAGTAGCCCATCAGCACGATCGGCGTTTCATTGTCACTGGTCCGGAAGTCGGCCGCCATCTTCAGCGTCTTGACCAGCGTCTGGCCGCCCTTCAGCGCCCGCAGGCCCGCCGCCTGGATCGCCGGGCCGTCGGCCATCGGATCGGAGAACGGCATGCCGAGCTCGATGATGTCGGAGCCTGCGCCGGGCAGTGCCTTCATGATCGACAGGGAGGTGTCGTAGTCAGGGTCGCCGCCCATGAAATAGGTGACGAGCGCCGGGCGGCCTTCGGCTTTCAGTTTTGCCATGCGGCGGTCGATGCGGGTCACCATGTCTGGCCCTTTGGACGAATTTTGCTCATAATCAACTCCCAAATCGAAACTGTCCAAAGGGGCCTAGATCTCCATACCCAGCATCGAGGCCACCGTATGCACGTCCTTGTCGCCACGGCCGGACAGGTTGACGATGACGATCTGGTCCTTGTCCATGGCAGGCACGATCTTCACCGCATGCGCAATGGCATGCGCGGATTCCAGCGCCGGGATGATGCCTTCGACGCGCGTCGTCAGCTTGAAGGCCTCCAGTGCCTCGTCGTCGAGGATCGGCACGTATTCGACGCGGCCTGAATCGCGCAGCCAGGAATGCTCGGGGCCGACGCCGGGATAATCGAGACCGGCCGAGATAGAATGGCCGTCCATGATCTGTCCGTCGGCGTTCTGCAGGAGATAGGTGCGGTTGCCATGCAGCACGCCCGGCGCGCCGGCATTCATCGAGGCGCAATGCTCGATGCCGTCAAGGCCGCGTCCGCCGGCCTCGATGCCGATGATGCGAACCTCTTTGTCGTCGAGGAAGGGATGGAACAGGCCGATGGCGTTCGAACCACCGCCGACGGCGGCGATGATGGTGTCCGGCAGTCGGCCTTCCTGCTCGAGGATCTGCGCCCGCGCTTCGGTGCCGATTACCGACTGGAAGTCGCGCACCAGCTCCGGATAGGGATGCGGGCCGGCGGCGGTGCCGATCAGGTAGTAGGTGTCCTCGACATTGGTCACCCAGTCGCGCAACGCCTCGTTCATGGCGTCCTTCAGCGTGCCGTGACCAGCGGTCACCGGCCGCACTTCGGCGCCCAGCAGCTTCATGCGGAAGACGTTGGGGCTTTGCCGGGCGACGTCGGTGGCGCCCATATAGACGACGCAGGGAAAGCCGAAGCGGGCCGCGACCGTGGCCGATGCCACGCCATGCTGGCCGGCGCCGGTCTCGGCGATGATGCGCTTCTTGCCCATGCGCTTGGCCAGCAGGATCTGGCCGAGGCAGTTGTTGATCTTGTGCGAACCGGTGTGGTTCAAATCCTCGCGCTTGAAATAGACCTTTGCGCCGCCGAGATGCTTCGTGAGGCCTCCGGCGAAATAGAGCTTCGAGGGTCGCCCGGCATAATGGGTCGACAGGTCCGTCAATTCAGCCCTGAAATCCGGATCGTTCTTGACCTCGTTCCAATGCCGTTCCAGATCGAGGATCAACGGCATCAGCGTTTCGGCAACGAAACGACCGCCGAAAATGCCGAACATGCCTTGTTCGTCGGGTCCGGTGCGGAAGGAATTGGGTGTCGCCGGCTTGTTCATCGCCGATCTCCTGGCATCTTGACTTAGGAAGCATGTCCTTGTCGGAAAACCGGTTCCCACTTTTCCGGGACATGCTCTGGTTTAAGGCACTACTAGGCTGCGCGGGTGTTCCGCGCGGTCCTGACGGCCCGGAAAAACTGTTCGATCAGCGCCGGATCCTTGACGCCCGGTGCGCTTTCCACGCCTGAGGAAATGTCTATTCCGGGCGGGTCGGCAAGCCGAAGGGCATCGCCGATATTGGCGGCGTTGAGCCCACCGGAAAGCATGTAATCGACGCCGCCGTCAAGGCCGACAAGAATGCGCCAGTCGAAGGCAACACCATTGCCGCCCGGCAGTTCTGAGCCTTTCGGCGGCTTGGCGTCGAACAGGAACCGGTCTGATATGCCAATGAATGGCTTTATCCGTTCGAGATCGGCAGCCTCGCTGAGCGGCAGCGCCTTCATCACCGGCAAACCATAACGGGCTTTGACCTCGGCCACGCGCTCGGGCGTTTCCGCGCCATGCAGTTGCAGCATGTCGGGCTGCATTTGGGCAACGATTTCATCCAGGAAAGTGTCGCTGGCATCGACGGTGACGGCAACCGCCGTCGCTTTGCCGCGCGCCGCCTCGCGCAGACGGCCAGCCTCGGCGGGTTCGACATAGCGTGGGCTTTTGGCGAAGAAGATAAACCCGACATGGCTGGCGCCGCCGGCCAGCGCCGCGGCCATTGCCGCGTCGGTCTTCAAGCCGCAGATCTTGATGTCGAGTGCCATGGCGCGGGAATTGGCATGAAAAGCGATAAGAGTCGAGAAAAAGCATGCTGTTTGCCGACACGGCCAAAGGCGCTACCTATGAATGGACAGGACGCAAGGCGGGAGCATGATCATGACAGACAGAACCGTAGCCGAACTCAGGCAGAAGATCGCGCAGGCGCGCGAGGTCATCGCGCACCTGATCGACAAGGCCGCCTTCAACGGCGCCGAGGCGCACCGGGCGCTCGACTATTTCGGCGGCGATGAATTCGACGGCAATTTCCTGCCGTGGCCGCATCATGGCGATGAGGGGCTACGGCCTGAGGACTTGAACGCCGCCAACGACGACTGAGCGATCTACTCGAACATGATCGCCTGCAGCGCACCGCCATTGCGCTTCAGCCAGTCCTTGCAGCGATCGGTGTCGGGGCAGAGCTTTTCGCACAATTTCCAGAATTTCGGACCGTGGTTCATCTCCTTGAGATGCGCCACTTCATGCGCGACGAGGTAGTTGATGACCGGCGACGGCGCCATCATGATGCGCCAGGAAAAGGACAGATTGCCTTCGGAGGTGCATGACCCCCAGCGGCTTGATGTGTCCTTGAAGCGGATAGCCTTGGCGCGCTTGCCGAGCGCCTCGGTGTGTTTGGCCACCAGCTTCTCGATTTCCTTCTTGGCCTCGCGCTTGAGGAAATCGGCGAGGCGACGCGGCAGATGTATGCGGTCGCCATGCACGATCAAGAGCGGGCCACGTTCGTCGCGCGACACGGTGACGGTGCCGCGCTTTGATGGTTCATGGACGATGCGGTGCGGCACGCCGCGCACCGGGATCCTGATGCCGGGCCGCACCTGCGGCCGCGTCGGCACCTTGGCCAGTCGCTGCTCCAGCCAGTCCTGGTGCCGCTCAAGGAACCTGTCCACTTCGCCGCGGCGCAGGCCTGGAGGCACGGTGATGCGTAGACCCTGGCCGCCTGAATCGATGCGCAGCGTCATTCGGCGCGCCCTGGCGCTCTCGACGATCTTGAGCGGCAGCGTGCGGCCGGCGACGCAATATTCGCGCTCCACGACAGGCGTGGGCTTGGGCTTTGTCAGATTGCGAAAGAAGCCGAGAGTCATGGCGGGACGATACGCGATTCGAGAAAAACGACTAGAACAAAAAAGAAACGGCGCCGCTCGCGCGACGCCGTTTTTCACGATGTGGCCAGTCGCTTGGCCTCAGTCGTCAAGCAGGTTCGAGCCCTTGCCACGCTTGGTGGTCGTCGTTCCGGTGCTTGGATCGGTCTTCGTCGGAGCCGTCGACTTGTTGCGGTTGGCCATGAACCGGTCGAACTCGTCCTGGTCCTTGGCGCGGCGCAATTCGCGGGCATACTCGTCGAACTGGGTCAGCATCTCGTCGAGCTTGCGGCGCTCTTCGTTCAGCCGCTCAAGTTCCTTTTCGCGCCAGTCGTCGAAAGCGACGTTGCCGGTGCGGGCGGAGCCATTGCCCCAGCGCGCGGCCTTGTCGGAACCGCGGCGGCAGCCGGCGAAGATGCCGTCGGTCGCGCGGTTGACGTCACGCTTGAAGCCATCGAGGCGGTCGCCCCAGATGATGTAGGCGAGCATGGCGAAGCCGAGTGGCCAGAACACCATGAAACCTACAACCATCAACGCGATGGTTGCCGGCGTCCAGGCCGGACGGATCAATGCGGATGCGTTCATTTTCTCCCATTCCTTCGGTTGGAGACAGCCAAATCCGGGCTGCGTGGAATCGAAATGGGAAGAGAAAAACGGCGATTCAAGACAATGTCCGCCAAATCCGGACAAGCATCTGAAATGATTATCGCTTTTTGATCATATCGAGGAAAAGCACGACCAGCCCGGCAATCAGGCCCCAGAATGCGGCGCCAACGCCGAACAGCGTCAGACCCGACGCGGTGACGACAAAGGTGACGGTGGCGGCCATGCGATCCGCCTCTTCCTTCAGCGCGATAGACAGCGCGTTGGCGAGCGACGCCATCAGCGCCAGGCCTGCCACCAGCACGATCAGGCTCTGCGGCAGCACCGCAAAGATCGCCACCAGCGAAGCGCCGAAAATCGCAAAGATAAGATAGGCGAGCGCATAGAACGGCCCGGTCTTCCAGCGCTCGGCGGGATCGGGGTGGACGTCCGGTCCGGTGCAGATCGCCGCCGAGATCGCCGCCAGATTGGTCGTCGAGCCGCCGAACGGCGCCGACAGCAGCGAAAACAGGCCCGTGACGCCGATCAGCGGGCCGGGCTCCGGGTGATAGCCGGCGGCGCGCAGCACGGCGAGGCCGGACAGGTTTTGCGACGCCATGGTGACGAGGTAGAGCGGCAGTGCCAGGCCGATCACCGCCTTGGTGGTGAAGTCAGGCGCAATCAGCGTAAGCGTCGACAGTTCCGGTGTCGGCAGGCCACCGACACGGCCGGTGAGGAAAGCGGCGAGACCACCACCGATCAGCACCGCCAGCACCGACAGCGCCGGGTTGAACAGCCTGATAACGAAGAAGGCGGCGATCAGCGGCAGGATCAGCCATGGGTCGATCGGAATGGTCTTCACCGCATTGAGCGCGAAGGTGACGACGATACCAGCCAACATGCCCGAGGCGACCGAGGGCGGTATCCTCGAGATCAGCTTGGTCAGGGGCCGAAACAGCCCTGTGGCGACCAGAAGGACGCCGGTGACGATGAAGGCGGCGACGGCCTCGCTCATCGAAAAGCCGCTCGATGCCGCGATCAGCGCCAGGCCCGGCGTCGACCATGCGGTGATGACAGGCATCTTCGTGCGCCATGACAGCCACAGGCTCTCGATCGCCATGGCCAGGCAGATCGTCGTCACCCAGCTTGCCGTCTCTATCTGCGTCGCACCGACTGCGGTGGCGGCTGCGATGACGATGGCCAGCGTGCCGCCGAAGCCGACGATCGCCGCGACGAAGGCGGATATCGGGATGGAAAGGCGCATCAGTTTCCTCTCTGCGCCATCGCATCGACGGCCCGCACCAGCATGTCGAGATCCTGCGGTCGCGACAGGCGATGGTCGCCGTCGGGGATCAGTGACAGTGTCACGTCGTCCGCGGGCAGCAGGCTGACCAGCTTCAGTGCGTGGCTTGCAGGCACGTCCGCATCGGCCAGGCCCTGCAGGATGTGCACAGGGCAATGGGTGTCGATCGGGCCTGTCATAACCCGGTTGTCGCGCCCGTCCTCGATCAGCGCGCGGGTGTAGATGTAGGGTTCTGTGGAATAGTCCGACGGCTCTTCGAAGAAACCTTTTTTGGCGAGATCGCGCTTCTGCGCCTTGGTCAGCACCGGTTCGACCAGTTCGGCGGTGAAATCCGGGGCCGGCGCCAGCAGCACCAGGCCAGCGACGTTGCTGTCATCAGCCTTGCGCAATTCCTGCACCATGCGTAGCGCGATCCAGGCGCCCATCGAGGAGCCGACCAGGATCTGCCTGCCCCGGGTGAAATGCCGGAACACGGCAAGGCTTTGTGCAAGCCATGTCGAAATCGTGCCATCGGCAAAGGCGCCGCCGGATTCGCCATGGCCGGAATAATCATGGCGTAGGAAGGCGCGGCCTTCTTTTGCCGCCCAGTCCGACAGCGTCTGCGCCTTCGTGCCCAGCATGTCGGACTTGTAACCGCCGAGCCAGACGATGCCCGGCCTATCACCTGACGTATGGCGCACCGCGATGCGCGATCCGTCGACATCCAGAAAGGTTGGGGGCGTGGCGTTCATGGCTTTTTCCTCAAGCCGGTCTTGTGACACGGCCGGTGGCGTGGCGAAAAGTGCTCACTATGTTCTTTGTTTGGTGCAGAGCAGCGATCAGGGTGATTTTCTGTCAATGCTGTGCTATTGACTCCGCCCGCGCGCTCACCACATTGGCGCGTCCATGCATCAACACTGACAGACCCTGAACGAAACGGCCAAGGAGACCACGACCATTCGCAGACCTTTCAAAGCAGCGGCGCCGACCAAGGATGGCCCGCGCTCCAACCGTGACATCCGGGTTCCCCGGGTCCAGCTTATCGACGCCGAAGGCCAGAACCGCGGCGATGTTTCCATCAACGACGCATTGCTGCTCGCCGAAGAGGCTGGGCTCGATCTCGTCGAGATATCGCCCAATGCGGTGCCCCCCGTCGTCAAGATACTCGATCTCGGCAAACTGAAATACGCCAACCAGAAGAAGGCGGCCGAGGCGCGCAAGAACCAGAAGGTCATCGAGATCAAGGAGATCAAGATGCGCCCGAACATCGACAGCCATGACTACGAGACCAAGATGAAGGCGGTTCGCCGCTTCTTCGAGGAAGGCGACAAGGTCAAGCTGACGCTGCGCTTCCGTGGCCGCGAGATGGCGCATATGGAACTCGGCATGCAGCTTCTGAACAAGGTCCGCGAGGAAGTGGCGACGATCGCCAAGGTCGAGGCGGAACCGAAGCTCGAAGGCCGCCAGATGATGATGGTGCTGTCGCCGCGCTAGAGCGATCCCCGTCAAAAGCAAAGGCCGCTTCGGCGGCCTTTTGTTTGTTTTGTCTTCGCCATGATTTCTCCGCAAGTTGCATCGACAAGGATTCTGGTTGCCGGTCCTCGCGGCGAAAGGATTCTCCTATGACCGCTGCGGCACGTTCTACAAGTGAAATGGGTCGCTATCAGCGGCGCCGGCGGGTCCTGCTGGCGCTGCTAATCGGTGCTTTTTGCGCTTTGCTGATCTTCGGCGGCTCCCCGCACGATGAACTAACCCACGAACGCATAGAGGCGCACGGGATCGCCCTGATACTGATCGGGATCGGCGGCCGGCTCTGGTCGATCCTCTATATCGGCGGCCGCAAGTCGGCCGAAGTGGTTACAACCGGCCCGTATTCGGTGATGCGCAACCCGCTGTATTTTTTCTCCACCATAGCTGCCGTCGGCATCGGCACCCAGACCGGCAGCGCGATCGTAGCGGTAGCGTCGGCGGTTTTGTGCGCGGCCGCGTTCCACATCGTCACGCTGCGCGAGGAACGGCATTTGACGACCGTGCTCGGGGCGCCGTACAAGGACTACGTCGCACGGGTGCCGCGGTTTTTTCCCAATCCCCGGCTTTATCGCGATCAGGCCGAGGTCACCTTCACACCGCGCATCTTCAATCACACGCTGCGCGACGGCTTGATGTTTCTGGTTTCCATACCGTTTTTCGAACTCATCGAGTCCGGACAGGAAAGCGGTGTGATTCCCGTCCTCTTCTGGCTGTATTGAGCGGCGATAGGCAGTCAAAAGAGGCGACATGCATTAAATCCGCCTGAATTATCCTGCAAGTCATCCCAACGATCGGCGGGGGCCTGTTTCCTTGGCCAGAAGCTGCGATCGCCGGCAAGTTTTTCGACGATCGGATTCCGCCATGGTCAATGAAATCAAGTCTGCGCCCGTCGAGGCACACGGGCTGGGCAACTACCAGCATATGCGCCGGATAGTGCTTGCCGTTCTCGTGGTCGTGCTGTTCGCAGCATTGCTATTTGGTCAATCGACGTTTCCGCCCGACACACCGGTGCACGAATCGATCGAAATGTTCGGCGTGCTGCTGATTTTCCTCGGCATCGTGGGCCGTCTTTGGGCGACCCTCTACATAGGCGGGCGCAAATCATCCGAGGTGGTGACCGGCGGGCCTTACTCGATCACCCGCAACCCACTGTATGTGTTCTCGACCGTGGCCGCGGCCGGCGTCGGCGCCCAGATCGGCTCGTTCTCCGGCATCATTCTCTTCGGGCTTTTGTGCGCGGGGGCCTTCCACATCGTCATCCTGCGCGAGGAGAAGTTCCTCAAGGAAGCGCTCGGCGCGCCGTACCAGGCGTATCTGGCGAGGGTGCCGCGCTTCTTCCCGAAACTGTCGCTCTACCAGGAGGGCGATACGGGCAGCTTCAAGCCTCGGCTGCTGCTGACCACGCTGCTCGACGGCCTGGTGTTTCTCATCGCCCTGCCGGCCTTCGAACTGATAGATGGAGCCCAGCTGTCAGGCATGTTGCCGGTCTGGTTCACGCTGCCCTGACCAAGGACACAGCGCCGCATCTCCACAGGTGTTGCGCGCGGGCCGTCTTTAACGTATAGGACCGCCGTTCAAGAAAACCGCCCGGCAGGGCATGCCGTGGCGGTTTCATTTGCTTTTCGGGCTTTGGTCGGCCCGAAGCGAACAAGAAGCGCGATAGTGCGCCAACAATACGGAGTAGCAAAATGCCCAAGATGAAGACCAAATCGGCCGCCAAGAAGCGGTTCAAGATCACAGGTACGGGTAAAGTCCTGTCGGCTGCTGCCGGCAAGCGTCACGGCATGATCAAGCGTTCCAACAAGTTCATTCGAAATGCCCGCGGCACGATGGTTCTGGCTGAACCGGATGGCAAGAAGGTCATCAAGAATTTTCTGCCGAACGGCCTCTAAGGCATTCGGTCCGGACACGCATTTGTTTTACGCAATTCCGAACGGAAAACCGCAAGGCACTTTTCCTGGAATTGCTTTTAAGGAGATCATGACATGGCACGCGTAAAAAGAGGCGTCACCTCGCACGCCAAGCACAAGAAGGTCCTGAAAGCCGCCAAGGGCTTCTACGGCCGCCGCAAGAACACCATCCGCATCGCCAAGCAGGCGGTGGAAAAGTCGCTGCAGTACGCTTACCGCGACCGCAAGAACCGCAAGCGCTCGTTCCGCGCGCTGTGGATCCAGCGCATCAACGCCGCGACGCACGAGCATGGCCTGACCTATGGCCGTTTCATCGACGGCCTCAACAAGTCGGGCATCGAGATCGATCGCAAGATCCTGTCGGACATGGCCATCCATGAGCCGCAGGCTTTCGCAGCCCTGGTCGCCAAGGCCAAGGTGGCGCTCGAATATCTGAAGAACACCACGCCGAACGCTTTTGAAAGCGCTGTCGCCTAAGACCAGCGCTTCCCAAGCATTCGCAATTCTGATTTGGGGAACCCGCGCTGGCACGGCTGGCGCGGGTTTTTCTTTTGCCTGAACTTCAACTTAAAAGTGACTTTCACTTAGAGCTGATTTCCAACGTAGCGAGTTTTGACCGTGAACGACGCAACCACTGGCCTGGATACGCTTGAAAACTCACTTCTGGCCGAAATCGCCTCGGCCGCCGATGAGCCGGCCATCGAGGCCGTGCGCATCGCTGCTTTCGGCAAGAAGGGCGCCGTGTCCGAGATGCTGAAGACACTTGGCGCGATGACCGCCGAGGAGCGTCAGGTCAAAGGCCCCGCCATCAACGGCCTCAAGAACCGCGTCACCGACGCGCTGACTGCCCGCAAGGCCGAGTTGAAAGATGTGGCGATCACCGTGCGCCTCGCCGCCGAAAAGGTCGATGTGACGCTGCCGGTGCGGCAGTCGCCGGCTGAGCGCGGCCGTATACACCCGATCAGCCAGGTCATCGACGAGATTGCGGCGATCTTCGGCGACCTCGGATTTTCCATCGCCGAAGGTCCCGATATCGAGACCGATTACTACAATTTCACCGCGCTGAATTTCCCAGAAGGCCATCCGGCGCGCGAGATGCACGACACCTTCTTCTTCCAGCCGGACGAGAAGGGCGAGCGCAAGCTTCTGCGCACCCACACTTCGCCGGTGCAGATCCGCACCATGGAGACGAAGAAGCCGCCGATCCGCATCGTCATTCCGGGCAAGACCTATCGCCAGGATTCGGACGCCACCCATTCGCCGATGTTCCATCAGGTCGAGGGGCTGGTGATCGACAAGACGGCGAACGTCGCCAACATGAAGTGGGTGCTGGAGGAGTTCTGCAAGGCCTTCTTCGAGGTGCCGCAGGTCAAGATGCGCTTCCGGCCGTCCTTCTTCCCGTTCACCGAGCCAAGCCTCGAGGTCGACATCCAGTGCGACCGCTCCAGGCCCGGCGAAGTGCGCTTCGGCGAAGGCTCCGACTGGATGGAGATCCTCGGCTGCGGCATGGTTCATCCCAACGTGCTGCGCCATGGCGGGCTCGATCCGGACGAATATCAGGGCTTTGCCTGGGGGATGGGCATAGACCGCATCGCCATGCTGAAATACGGCATGCCGGACCTGCGCGCCTTCTTCGATGCCGACGTGCGCTGGCTGTCACATTACGGGTTCAGGCCGCTCGACATGCCGACGCTGTTCGGAGGCCTGAGCGCATGACAGCGCCCTATGCCGGCGGCTGCCGCTGCGGCGCCGTGCGGTTCGAGGCATCAGTCGAACCGCATCACGTCAGCTATTGCCATTGCGGCGATTGCCGGCGGGCCAGCGGCGCGCCGGTGTCGGCCTTTGTCGGCTTCCTGGTCGATCAGGTCGCGTTCACCGGCAAGGCGCTGAAGATGTATGAGAACGGCCCGGTGACGCGCTCGTTCTGCGGCACTTGCGGCTCACCCATCGCCTATGTCGACGAGCGGCTGGAGGACGACATCTACTTCATGCTCGGCACCATGGACATGCCGGCCGATTTTGAGCCGACGCAGCATGCCTATGTCAGCGAACAGCTTGCCTTCCTGCATATATCCGACGACCTGCCGAGACATCTGAAAACAAGCGTCAAAAGACCAGACGGAACAGTCCCATGAAATTCACCCTCTCCTGGCTCAAGGACCACCTAGAGACCGACGCCACGCTCGACGAGATCGTCGAGCGACTGACCTCGATCGGCCTCGAAGTCGAGCATGTCGACGACAAGTCGAGCCTGAAACCCTTCGTCATAGCCAGGGTGTTGACGGCGGTGCAGCACCCCGATGCCGACCGGCTGCGCGTGCTGACCGTCGATACGGGCAACGGCAAGCCACCCGTGCAGGTCGTCTGCGGCGCGCCAAACGCCCGCGCCGGCCTGATCGGCGCCTTTGCCGCGCCCGGCACCTATGTGCCCGGCATCGACGTGACGCTGGCCGTCGGCAAGATCAGGGGGGTCGAAAGCCATGGAATGATGTGTTCCGAGCGCGAGCTGGAACTGTCCGACGAGCACAACGGCATCATCGACCTGCCTGAGGATGCGCCTGTCGGCACCAGCTTCGCTGCCTATGCGCACATCGACGATCCGGTCATCGAGATCAATTTGACGCCGAACCGGCCGGATGCGACCAGCGTCTACGGCATCGCCAGGGATCTGGCGGCGAGCGGGCTTGGCCGCCTCGTCGGCGGCGCCATCATGCCGCATGTCGGCAACGGCATGTGTCCGGTCAAGGTAACGATCGAAGCGCCGGAGCTCTGTCCCGGCTTCGCGCTCAGGCTGGTCAAGGGCGTCAAGAATGGGCCGTCGCCAAAATGGCTGCAGCAGCGGCTGATCGCCATCGGCCTGAGGCCGATCAGCGCGCTGGTCGACATCACCAATTACGTCACCTTCGACCGCGGCCGCCCGCTGCATGTGTTCGACGCCAGCAAGGTTGCCGGCAATCTCGTCGTGCGCCGCGCGCGCGATGGTGAAAAGGTGCAGGCGCTCGATGGCCGCGAATACACGCTGACGCCGGAAATGTGCGTCATCGCGGATGACAACGGCGTCGAGTCCATCGCCGGCATCATGGGCGGCGAGCATTCGGGCTGCGACGAGAACACATCAGATGTGCTGATCGAATCCGCCCTTTGGGATCCGATCACCACGGCGCGCACCGGCCGCACGCTCGGCATCATCACTGACGCCCGCTATCGCTTCGAGCGCGGCGTGGACCCCGAATTCATGGTTCCCGGCGTCGAACTGGCGACCAAACTGGTGCTCGATTTCTGCGGCGGCACGCCGACCGAAATGGAAGTCGTCGGCTATGCCGGCTATCAGCCGAAGATCGTTTCCTTCCCTCTTTCGGAAGTGAAGCGGCTGACCGGCATCGAGGTTCCCAGCGCGGAAAGCCTCGACATCCTGTCGCGCCTCGGCTTCAAGCCGGAGGGCTCGGGCGATGTCGTCGATGTCGCCGTGCCGTCCTGGCGCCCCGACGTCGATGGCAAGGCAGACCTGGTCGAGGAGGTCATGCGCATCCACGGCGTCGACAACATCGCACCGCAGCCGCTCGGCGCGCATGACGCGGTCAACGCCAGGATCCTCACCACGCTGCAGGTCCGAACCCGCACCGCCAAGCGAGCGCTCGCCGTGCGCGGCATGATGGAGGCCGTCACCTGGTCGTTCATCCCGGCCAAACATGCCGAACTGTTCGGCGGTGGCCAGACCGCGCTGAAGCTCGCCAACCCGATCGCCGCCGACATGTCCGACATGCGGCCGTCGCTGCTGCCGGGCCTGATTGCTGCTGCCCAGCGCAATGCCGACAAGGGCATCGGCGACGTGGCGCTGTTCGAAGTCTCGGGCACCTATGAGGGCGACGGCGCCGACCAGCAGCGGCGCGTGGCCGCCGGCGTGCGCCGCGGCACCGCCAAGCTCGACGGCTCAGGCCGCAACTGGGCCGGCAATTCGGGTGCGGTCGGCGTGTTCGACGCCAAGGCCGACGCGATCGCCGCACTGGAAGCCTGCGGTGCGCCTGTCGACCGGCTGCAGATCGAGGCCGGCGGCTCGGCCTGGTATCATCCCGGCCGTTCCGGCACGATCAAGCTCGGTCCGAAAACCGTGCTCGGCACCTTCGGCGAATTCCACCCGAAGACGCTGGAAGGCCTTGATGTTTCCGGGCCACTGTGCGGCTTCGAAGTCTTCGTCGATGCCGTGCCCGAACCGAAGGCCAAGCCGACGAAAACCAAGCCGAAACTGGAACTGTCCCCCTTCCAGGCGGTCAAGCGCGACTTTGCTTTCGTCGTCGACAAAACGGTCGAGGCCGGCACGCTGGTGCGCGCGGCGCTCGCCGCCGACAAGAAGCTCATCACCGCCGTCTCGGTCTTCGACATCTTCGAAGGCGCTTCGCTGGGCGAGGGCAAGAAATCGGTCGCCATCGAAGTGTCGATCCAGCCGGTTGAAAAGACACTGACCGATGAGGATTTCGAGGCACTGGCCAAGCGTATCGTCGAGAATGTCGGCAAGCAGACCGGTGGCGTTCTGAGGACGTAGCGCCCAAGGCGACTGAACTGTTAGCGATGGGGCTGCTCATCCGTCCACGGGACGGATGAGCAGCCGTTGCCGCAATGGTCAGAACCCGCCGCCGACCCTCAGGCCAAAGGCATGGCTGTAGCTGTCTTGAAAGCCGATTGTGCCGCGATAATCGAGCCCGATGGATAACCCTTGGTGCAGCAGCAGATCGGCGCCCAGGCCGATCATCACCTGGTCACTCGCCAAAGGCTGCGTCTGGAAGCCATAGACAAGGCCATCCGGACTATCCGCGTAGCGGATATCGACGCCGCTCGAGCCGGAGAATTCGTGAGTGTATTCAAACCGGAAGCGTGGTGTGAAGACGCCGAGGGCCACCGGCATGTCATAGCCGCCGGCAAGGCCAAGCGTGCCGCCGAAGCTGTCGACGCTCTGCTTGCCGAAGCTCAGCGAATAGATGCCTGCTCCGGTTTCGGTAAACGCGTCGAGGCTCGAAGAGGATGCCGTCAACCTGGCGAACGGAGTGAGTCGCAGCCCGCCGACGCGATGATCGAAACCGGCAGTCAGCGAGCCGAAAATCTGGTCGCCGTCACGCTGACCGTCGGCAAAGCCGCCAACACTTGTGACGAAGCGCTTCGAATCGAAGCTGAACGAACCGTAGCCGGCCAGGGCATCGAGAAACAGGTTTTCGGCCGGGCGATAGCTTGCATAGAGCGTCGCGCTGTAGGCCTCGCCGGAACTCTCGGTGCCATTGCCGCCAATGTCGCTGTCGTCGCTGGAGTAGCCGACGGCCAGACCTGCGACGAAACGGTCGTTGAAACGGTAGTCGATGCCGGTGGTCATGTTGATCGAAACGGAGTCCCGCTCCGCGCTATCGTCAGGCGAACTATGGCCGAGATCGATGTGGCCGCCGGCCCACAAGCCGAAGCCCAGCTTTGCCGCGTCGCCCCCACAATCGGATCCGTCTGGAAAGTCGACGCTGGCGGCATTGCCATCGGCGCCTTGGCCAGACAGTTCGAGCCCATTCGCAAAGGCCTTGCGGCACGCCTCGCTTCGCAAAGCGCCCATGCGATGGTTGATATTGTCTGTCTGCCCGGCGGCGAATTGCTGCACCGCTTGCGCCTGGGCATTGAGCAGCCCGGCGACCTCCGGATCGTCGGATGGGTCCGGCCGCGTGGTGACGGTGATGGTCACCGTGGCCGGATCGGAAACGCCGCCGGGGCCGGTCAGTGTGTACGTTACGATGACGGTGCCTGAAAACACCGGCGAGGACGCGAAGGTCAGTAGGTAGTTGGGCGCGCCGGACAGCGTCGCCGTGCCGCCCTCGGCGGGGGCGCTGGACATGATCGCCGCGGCGCTGAATGGTTCGCCGGTAGCACCCGGTGTCAACGGCAGCGAAGCTGACATGCCGGCAACGATCGTCATGGTCAGTGACGGCGCCGTCGGTCGGGGCGCCGCAGCGATGTCCAGCGTATACTCGCGTCTTGCCCTGTTCTCGGAGGTGTCGAACACATCGACGGCAAAGGCAAATGATCCGCTCTCGGTCGGCGTGCCGCCGAGTGTGCCATCGGTTGCGAGCGAAACGCCTTCGGGCAGATTTCCGATGATCCGCTGAAACGTGTAAGGCGCGCCCACACCGCCGGTTGCGGTCAGCATCTGGCTATAGGGCTGCCCAACCCGGCCATTGGGCAAAGCTGCCGGTGAAATTACGATGGGCAGGCCAGTGGTGATCGCAAGCGTGTAGTCGCGTTCGCCGTTGTTGCCGACATGGTCCGTCGCCCGAATCCTGAAACTGTAGACGCCGGGGGGCGCTATGACCGGCCCGGAGAGGACGCCGGCACTGCTGAAGGCGACGGGCATGGAGCCCGAAACGATCGAGAACGTAAAGGGGCCGCCAGCACCACCCGAAGCCGTCAGCGCCTGGCTATAGGGCTGGCCAATCTGCGCGCCGGGCAAGGCAGCTGGTGAAATGACGACCGGGTTGTCCGCGATCACGATGGTGTAGTCGTGTTCGCCGCTGTTCCCGACAAGGTCTGTCGCCCGGACCCTGAAACTGTAGACGCCGGGGGCGGCTATCACTGGCCCTGAGAGGACGCCGGCACTGCTGAAGGCGACGGGCATGGAGCCCGAAACGATCGAGAACGTGTAGGGACCGCCAGCGCCACCCGAAGCCGTCAGCGCCTGGTTATACGGCTGGCCAATCTGCCCGCCGGGCAACGCAGCAGGCGAAATCAAGACCGGGTTGTCCGCGATCACAATCGTGTAGTCGCGTGTGCCGGTGTTGCCGACCTGATCTGTCGCCAGGACTCTGAAATTATAGGTGCCGGGGGCGGCTATCACTGCCCCGGAGAGGACCCGCCGCTGCTGAAGGAGACCGGCGTGACCCCCGAAGTGAGCGCGAACGTGTATGGCCCGCCAGCTCCGGCTGAAGCCATCAGCGTCCGATCATAGTGCTCACCAACTCTCCCATCCGGCAGCGTGGCCGGGGAAATCACGATCGGCTCCGCCGCAGCACTTGCATTGAGCGAGGCTGCGATCAGAACGCAGAAGGTCGCGGCAATCCAGAACCACTTCGCAGTCAATTTTGCCCTGTCGATCGGTCCTCTCGACGATGCTGCTGGCCAAACCGACGATATCTGCATGCCCAGGCTACTCCAGCCGGTGTGGAAAATTCCAATAGCAATCGTCCATGCCGGCAGATGGGCAGACGCGCATAGTCGTCAGATGACGAGGGTGGGGCTGTTTTAGGGCCAGGCCGAGCATCATGGTCCGGTCACGTTGCAATCTGGCCACATCTTTGGTGGCGCTATGGGCGAAGCATTGCGGATACTTGCCGAATCGCTCTCCAAAGGGCGATGGATCCTCTCTGCTATTCGGGCCTTCCTCTTGAAGAGCAGCGCGCGGCATTTCTCGCCATCGTGCTTGCCGACCCGCTGTTACGCGACGCGCTGGCGCGGGCTCGCACGCTCGACCTGCCGGACTGGCTGGTGGTTTCCGGCGCGCTCTACAACAGTGTTTGGAACCATCTGACCGGCAAGCCTTCGGGGTATGGCATCAGGGATGTCGACCTGTTCTACTTCGATGACAGCGACCTCTCCTACGAGGCCGAGGACGCCGTTATTCGCCGCGCGGAGAAGCATTTCGAAGGACTGCCGCTGCCGGTCGAGGTGCGCAATCAGGCGCGGGTGCATCTTTGGTATCCGCAGAAGTTCGGGCGGCCTTGCCCGCACTATTCGAACGCCAGCGATCCCGTCTGCTATTTCGCGTCGAAGACGCACGCAGTCGGGGTTCGATACGATGCTGACGGGCAGCTGGTGTTGGTGGCGCCGTTCGGGCTGGATGATGTTTTTTCGTTCCGCATCACACCGAACCGGGTGATGGACAATCAGAAGACGCATGAGGCGAAGGGCAGACGCGCCCAGGAGTATTGGCCGGAGATCACTGTCGTGCCTTGGTAGGAAATGTCGGCAGGGCAGAGGGGGGCGCTTCACGCCAGCGTCTCTCACCTTTTGCACCGCGCTGCGTACGAAAAAGGGGCGCCCGGCGCCCCTTTCGCTTACTCGCAGTTTTTACCCATTCACCAGCGCCAGCAACTCCTCAGTATAGCGCTTGCCCATAACCTTGTTGGGCGACAGCGCGTCACCAATAGCCTGCACCTCGGCCGCGCTTAGCGCGATGTCCGCCGCCGCCGTGTTCTGCTCCAGATGGCGTATCTTGCGCGCGCCGGGGATCGGTACGATGAAATCGCCCTGGTGCAGCACCCAGGCCAGCGCCAGCTGTGCCGAGGTCACGCCCTTTTTTAACAGCCAGCTTTTCCAAGGTGGCGATGACAGCGGCGTTGGCTTCCATCGCCTCGGCCTGGAAGCGCGGCAAGGTCCGGCGCCAGTCGCCGTCGCTCAAGGCCTCGGGCTTGGCGATCGTGCCGGTCAGCAGCCCACGGCCGAGCGGGCTATAGGGAACGAAGCCGATGCCGAGCTCGCGGCAGACGGCGAACACCTCGTCTTCCGGGTCGCGGCTCCACAGCGAATATTCGCTCTGCACGGCCGATATCGGATGCACGGCATGGGCCCGGCGAATGGTCGCGGCACTCGCCTCGGACAGGCCAAGCGCGCGCACCTTGCCCTCGCGCACCAGTTCGGCCATGGCGCCGACCGTATCCTCGATTGGCACGTTGGGGTCGACACGGTGCTGGTAGTAGAGGTCGATCACATCGGTGCCCAGCCGTTTCAGCGAGGCCTCGGCGACCGCTTTGACGTGCTCGGGGCGGCTGTCGACGCCCGCCATGCGGTCGAGGCCTGTACCTTCCTCCAGAATCCGGAAGCCGAATTTTGTCGCGATCGTCACCTTGTCACGCACCGGCTTCAGCGCCTTGCCGAGCAGGATCTCGTTCTCGAAGGGGCCATAGACTTCCGCCGTGTCGAAGAAATTGACGCCGATGTCGACGGCGCGGTGCAGCGTGGCGATCGCATCGGCTTCCGCTTGGCCGCCATAGGCGAAGCTCATGCCCATGCAGCCGAGGCCGACGGGGTAGACGTTCAATTCAGTTCCTAGCTTGCGGGTTTGCATAACGCGTCTCCTTGTTGCGATGTGGGAGAAATAGCGCCTTGCCTTGTGTTCGATAATTGGCTTTCATCCGCACGGGCTGTACTAAAAGATAGATCAATGAATCGAGCGCATCTTTCACAACTGGCGGTGCTGGCGACTGTCGCTCAATGCGGCAGCTTTCGCGGCGCCGCCAGGGAATTGGCCATCGCGCCTTCGGCGGTCAGCCATGCGGTGTCCAGCCTGGAGGCGCGGCTTGGCGTTCGGCTGCTGGCGCGCAGCACACGCAGCGTCGCGCCGACCGAAGAAGGTGCGCAGTTGCTGGAGCGGCTGCGGCCGGCGCTGTCGGAGATCGATCTGGCGCTGGAGACGGCAATCGAGACGCGCGACCGGCCGGCCGGCAATCTGCGCCTGACCGTGCCGCGCACCGCAGCGCATTTGGCGCTGACGCCACGGCTGGGCGCCTTTGCGTCGGCCTATCCCGACATCGTGCTGGAGATCGTCATCGAGGACCGCTTCACCGACGTGGTGGAAGGCGGCTTCGATGCTGGCGTCCGGCTTGGCGAGAGCCTGCAGCGCGACATGATCGCGGTGCGCATCGGGCCGGACCTTCGCGGCGCGGTGGTCGGCGCCCCGGTCTATTTCGAGGTCAACCCCAAGCCGCGCCACCCGCGCGACCTGGCCGGCCACCGCTGCATCCGCTTCCGCTTCTCCAGCGGCATCCTCTACCGCTGGGAGTTCGACAAAGGCCGCGAGACAATCGAGATGGCGGTGGAGGGACCGCTGATCCTCGACGAGGACCATCTGATCGCCCAGGCGGCGGTCGACGGCGCCGGGCTCGCCTTCGTCTTTGAGGACTATGTCCGCGCCCCGCTCGCCGACGGCAGGCTGATCCGCGTGCTGGAGGACTGGTGCCCGCCCTTCGACGGCTTCTTTGTCTATTATCCGAGCCGCCGTCAGATGCGGCCAGCGCTCAGGGCGTTTGTCGATTTCTTCAAGGTGAGTGGATAGAGCGGGCTCGCCCCTCCCCCTGGTGGAAGAAAACCGGCATCGCGGTCGTTCACCAACGATGCAAACATCGATCACCAACAGCACCACCCGCTATGGCTGGGGCGCGATCATTCTTCACTGGCTGATTGCGCTGATCTTCATCGGCCAGTTCGGACTCGGCTTCGTCATGGTGCGGGTGACCAGCCAGCGCACCGCCTTCGAACTGATCCAGCTGCACAAATCCTTCGGCTTCCTGCTGCTCGGCCTGATCATCCTGCGCATCGTCTGGCGCTGCGGCAATACAACGCCGGCGCTGCCGGGCTCGGTCGGGACTTTGGAACGTCGGGCGGCACCGTTGGCCCATTTTGCGCTCTACGCGTTTCAGCTTGCCTTGCCCTTGTCCGGCTGGGCGCTGGTGTCGGTCTCGATGCTGGAGATACCCAGCCTGCCGTTCAACCTGTTCGTCATGCCGAACCTGCCGCTGGCCGAATCGGATGGTGCCGAAAGCTTCTGGGCGGCGGCGCATTGGTATCTTGCCTATGCCGGCATGGCGCTTGTGGCTCTCCACGTTGCGGCGGCACTGCGGCATCACTTCCAGCTCAGGGATGGCGTGCTCATGCGCATGATCACGCCTTCGTCAGATCCGGAATAGAGCGAGCGGTTCATTCGTTCATGGAGTGAGGGCGCAGGAATGCGCTGCCTCCAACAAGGAACATCCCCATGTACACGCGCATTCTCGGATTTGCGGCGGTCGCCGCTTGCCTCGCCATGCCTGTTTCAGCGGCCGTCGCGCTTGGCGACGCCGCCGGCAGCTATTCGATCAGCCCGGCCAACTCCAGCATCCGCTTCTCCATCGGCAAGGTCGGCGGCGGCGGCCTGAATGGCGCCTTCGCCCGCTTCAAGGGCTCGATCCGCATCGACAACAGCGATGTCGGGCGCTCGCAGGTCAATTTCACCATCTTTCCCGAAAGCGTTGGCACCGGCCAGGGCCGTATCGATGCCTTCCTGCGCTCCGACGCGGTGTTCGATGCCGCCAACAACCCGGAGATCCAGTTCCGCTCTACCAGCGTGACCCGAACCAGCGACACCACGGCCCTCGTCAGCGGCCGGCTGACGGCGCGCGGCAAGACGTTTCCGGAAAAGTTCACGGCCGAGCTTGGCGGTCTCAAGGCCGGGACGATCAAATTCCATGTCACCGGCAAGGTGCTGAGGTCGCGCTACGGCATGGATGTCGGCACGCCAATCTATTCCAACATCGTCGACTTCGACATGACGCTGACCGGCAAAAGGGGCTGACCCTCGTCATTGGCTTTTCCGGCGATTTCGGGCAAACCTCGTTGCCTGTAATTGTGATGGAGAAGCCTGATGTTCCGATGGGGTGTGTTGTCGACGGCCAAGATCGGCCGCGAGCATTTGTTGCCGGCGATGGTCGAGGCGGAGAACGGCGTGCTGTCGGCGATCGCCAGCCGTGACCTGTCGAAGGCCAAGGCGCTGGCCGAGCGCTTCGGCGCGCGCCATGCCTTCGGCTCCTATGAGGAACTGCTTGCCTCCGACGAGGTCGATGGCGTCTACATCCCGTTGCCGACCTCGCAGCATGTCGAATGGGCGGCCAAGGCCATCGAAGCCGGCAAGCACGTGCTGGTCGAAAAGCCGCTGGCGCTCGACGCCAAGGACATCCTGCCGCTGATCAAGCTGCGCGACCAGAAAAAGGTGCTGGTCTGCGAGGCCTTCATGGTCATCTACCACCCGCAATGGATCAAGGTACGCGACCTCATCGCCAGCGGCGCCATCGGCCGGCTGCGCCATGTGCAGGGTGCCTTCTCCTACTACAATGTCGACCCCAGCAACATGCGCAACCAGCTCGACCTCGGCGGCGGCGCGCTGCCCGATATCGGCGTCTACCCGACCGTGTCGACGCGCTTTTCGACCGGCAAGGAGCCGCTGCGCGTGCAGGCGACGATCGAGCGCGACAAGACATTCTGCACCGACATCTACTCCTCGATCCGCGCCGATTTCGGCGACTTCGAGCTGTCCTTCTATCTGTCGACGCAGATGGCGGCGCGCCAGGTGATGGTGTTCCACGGCGAGAAGGGTTTCATCGAACTGTTCTCGCCCTTCAATGCCGGGCTCTACGACCACCACCGCGTCGAACTGCACAACCAGAACCACACCGAGGCGCAGGTGTTCCGCTTTCCCGGCACGCAGCAATACCGGCTGGAGGTCGAGACCTTCGCGCGTGCAGCACAGGGCGGCAAGGAGCGCGTCTTCACGCTGGAGGAATCCGTGCTCAACCAGAAAGTCATCGATGCCATCTTCCGCGCCGGCGGCAAAGAAGGCTGGGAGACCGTCTGACCCCTTGCAATTGAAGTAGCCGGCTAATTCTGGGAGGAAAGATGGCTGACGATGCGGACGTGATCATTGTCGGCGCCGGCCTTGCAGGGCTGGTTGCCGCCGCCGAGCTTGCCGAGGCCGGCAAGAAAATCATCATCGTCGACCAGGAGCCCGAGCAGTCGCTGGGCGGCCAGGCATTCTGGTCGTTCGGCGGCCTTTTTCTCGTCGATTCGCCCGAGCAGCGGCGCATGCGCATCCGCGATTCGCATGACCTGGCGTTGGAAGACTGGTTGGGCACCGCGGCTTTCGATCGGCCGGAGGATTTCTGGCCGCGCAAATGGGCGGAAGCCTATGTCGGCTTCGCCGCCGGCGAGAAACGCTCCTGGCTGATGCAGCGCGGCCTGAAATTCTTTCCTGTGGTCGGCTGGGCCGAGCGGGGCGGCGGCAATGCCATCGGCCATGGCAATTCGGTTCCGCGCTTTCACATTACCTGGGGCACCGGCCCCGGTGTGCTCGAACCGTTTGTGCAGCGCCTGCGCGAGGCGCAAAAGCGCGGATTGATCAGTTTCAAATTCCGCCACCGCGTCAATGAACTGGCGCGGACGGGTGCTGTTGTGACCGGTGTGCGTGGCGACATCCTGCAGCCCAGCGCTGTCGAGCGCGGCCACAAGAGCGCACGCGAAATATCAGGCGATTTCGAGCTTCACGCGCAAGCGGTGATCGTCGCCTCCGGCGGCATCGGCGCCAACCATCAACTGGTGCGGGAGAATTGGCCCAAACGGCTGGGCGCCGCACCGAAGCGCATGATCACCGGCGTGCCCGATCACGTCGACGGCCGCATGCTGGCAATCGCGGAACAGGCCGGCGGCTCGATCATCAACCGCGACCGCATGTGGCACTATGTCGAGGGCATCAAGAATTGGGCGCCGGTCTGGACCGATCATGCGATCCGCATCCTGCCCGGCCCGTCATCGCTGTGGCTCGATGCGCGCGGCAAGCGCCTGCCGGTGCCGCTCTATCCCGGTTTCGACACGCTGGGCACGCTCTCCCACATCATGAGCACCGGCTTCGATTATTCCTGGTTCATCCTGACCAAAAAGATCATCCAGAAGGAGTTCGCGCTGTCGGGCTCCGAGCAGAACCCCGATTTGACCGGCAAGAGTTGGCGCCAGGTGCTCGGCCGCGCCACATCGGGCATTCCGGGCCCGGTCAAGGCGTTCATGGAGAAGGGCGAGGATTTCATCGTCGAGGCCGATTTACCGATGCTGGTCGCGCGCATGAACGCGCTTGCCGGCGGCGAGCCGCTTCTTGAGGTAGCCCAAGTCGAGCGCGAAATCCGCGCCCGCGACCGGCAGCTCGACAACCCGTTCTCCAAGGACATGCAAATCACCGCTCTGCGCGGGGCGCGCGCCTATCTCGGCGACCGGCTGATCCGCACGGCCAAGCCGCACAAGATGCTCGATCCGGCAAACGGCCCGCTGATAGCGGTGCGCCTCAACATCCTGACCCGCAAGACGCTGGGCGGCCTGCAGACCGATCTCGACAGCCGCGTGCTGGGTGCCGATGGCCAGCCGGTTGCGGGACTCTACGCCGTCGGCGAAGCCGCCGGTTTCGGCGGCGGCGGTGTGCATGGTTATGCGGCGCTTGAGGGCACCTTCCTCGGCGGCTGCATCTTTTCCGGCCGCAGCGCCGGCCGTGCGGCGGCCGCTTCGGTGGGATGAGCCGGGGCCGGTCGGTTCTCAGAGTCCAGCCGCGATCACCAGCGCCAATCGCCCTGTCCAAGCGCGGTCACCGCATCGACGATCCGGGTGAAGCTTGCGCGGGCGCGGCCGACCGTGTGCCGGCCTCGGAGATAACCATGCACCAGCCCCGTTTCCTCGAACCAGGTTGCGCGTCCGCCCGCCGCCACGACCAGGTCGTGATAGCTCTCGCCATCCGACGACAGCGGGTCGCACTCGGCGGTGATCAGTACTGTCGGCGGCAGGTTGGAGAAGTCGGTGTCGGCGAGCGGCGACAGCGTGATGTCCCCGGTCCTATCAACGCCGCCGGTGCGGATATGCTTGTAGAATTCGAGATCGCGCACGGTCAGCATCGGCGCTTCGGCGTGCTTGACATAGGAGCCTTTCGAACGGTCGCCGCCGAGACCGGGATAGATCAGCACCTGGCCGACCGGCCCTTTCGAATGGCCGCGCGTGGCGTGACTGACGGCGGCGCAGAGATTGCCGCCGGCGCTGTCGCCGCACAGCACGATAGGATGATCGCGATTGGCGGCGGCCCATTCGAAGGCGCTCATCGCATCGTCGAAGGCCGCCGGATGCAGATGCTCCGGCGCCAGCCGATAATCGACCGAGACCACCTCATAGCCGGTGCGGGCACAGAGCTCGGCGCAGACATCGTCGTGGCTGTCCAGCCCACCGAGGATGAAGCCGCCGCCATGGACATAGAGCACCGTCACCGCAGCTTTGTGTGTGCTTCGGTAGGTGCGGATCGGGATGTCGTGCGTGGGCGTCGCAATGGCTGAGGTTTCGACCGCCACGCCTTCGGGATAGCCGGCAAAGAATTCGCGGCACATGCGGTCATAGATCCCGCGCTGCTGCGCGATCGTGTAGTCGATCGTGTCGGGCGGATAGTAGGAATTGGTCCGCTCTATGAACGCCCAGGTCTCGGCGTCGATGAGGGTTTTGTAATCGGTCATGGGTGCTGGAAAGGCGCCCAAGGCTGAGCCAGGGCGCCCCCCTCTGTCCTGCCGGACATCTCCCCCTCAAGGGGGGAGATCGGATGTTGCGAAGGCTTTCGCCAACCTTCTGCGTCGCAAGAGTGCAGAGATCGAAGCTGCCAATCTCCCCCCTTGAGGGGGAGATGGCCGGCAGGCCAGAGGGGGGTAAGCGCCATCGTTCCGGCGGTATCCACTACTTCCCCTTCCAAACCGGCTCACGCTTCTCCGCAAAAGCGCGAAAACCCTCCATGCCATCCTCGGAGCCGTAGAGGGCATCGACCGTCGGCAGCTGGCGGCGGGTCACCTTGTTCATGGCGTCCTGGAAGGTCAGCGCCTCGGCCACACGCGCGGTCTCCTTGATCGCTGCAAAGACCAGCGGCGGGCCGCCTGCGAGCAGCCGGGCGATCTCCCAGACACGGTCCTCGAGCTTCTCCTTGGGCAGCACTTCGTTGACCAGGCCCCAGCGATGCGCCTCGGCCACATCCATCCAGCGGCCGGTCAGCAGAAGGTCCATGGCGACATGGTAGGGGATGCGCTTCGGCAGTTTGATCGTTGCCGCGTCGGCCAGCGTGCCGGCGCGGATTTCGGGGAGCGCGAAGGAGGAATGATCGGAGGCATAGATGAGGTCGCAGGACAGCGCCAGCTCGAAGCCGCCGCCGACCGCCATGCCGTTGACGCAAGCGATCACCGGCTTGTTGAGGTCGCGCAATTCTTGCAGCCCGGCAAAGCCGCCGACGCCATAGTCGCCATCGACGGCATCGCCGCCGGCAGCGGCTTTGAGGTCCCAGCCGGCACAGAAGAACTTGTCGCCGGCGGTCTTGACGATGGCGACGCGCAATTCCGGATCGTCTCGGAATGCCTTGAAGGTCTCGCCCATCAGCCGAGAGGTCTTCAGGTCGATGGCGTTGGCTTTGGGCCGGTCGAGGGTGACCTCGAGGATGGTGCCCTCGCGGCGGGTCGAAATGACGTCAGACATTCTTGTTCTCTCCCAGCACCAGCAGTGCGTCGGCGATCCAGGCGCCCTTGCCTTCGCTGCAGACGATCAGCGGGTTGATGTCGAGTTCCTCGATCTCACCGGCATTCTGCTGCACGAAGGCGGCAATGCCCGAAATGGCATCGATGGCAGCCGCGACATCGGCTTTTGGCCGGCCGCGATAGCCCTCGAGCAGCGGGAACAGTTTCAGGCCGCGCAGCGCCGCCTCGATATCGTCGCGCGTCGCCGGCAGCATCAGCGTGACGCTGTCGCGCAACAATTCGACCAGCACGCCGCCGGTGCCCAAGGTCATCACCGCACCGAACATCGGGTCGCGGGTGAAGCCGACGATGAGCTCGGCGACACCGTCGCGCACCATGCGCTCGACATAGAGCCCGGTGCCGAGCGGCAAGAGGTCATGCGCCGCGGTGCTGACGGATTCGGCATCCCTGAGGTTGAGCCTGACGGCGCCAACTTCGGATTTGTGGCTGACGCCGAGCGCCTTCAGTGCGACGGGAAAGCCGAGCGCCATCGACGAAATCACCGCCTCGACCGCATTGGCGGCCCGTTCGCCCTTCGACACAGGCAGGCCGGCCTTGATCAGCCGCGATTTTGCTTCGGCCTCGTCGGGCGTGACATGGTCGCCACGAGGCGCACCGGCAGCAGAAGTGTCGATCGGCTGCGCCTGTGGTTCGGCCCAAGCCCAACCGATGAAGGCCGCCGCCCCGGCGGCATCCATGGCTTCCGAAATGCCGAACAACGGCACCATGCCGCGCGCCATCAGCTCGGCCGTGTACTCCTCCGGCAGGTTTTCCGGCAGCGACGAGACGATCGCGCCATGTGCCTTGTTGGTCTTCAGCGCCGATTCGAAGGCGCGCAGCGTCGCCCACCAATCGGTGACCGAACAACGATCAGGTCGCGGAAAATCCAGCACCAGCATGTTGAGGTCGAAGCCGCCCGACACCATTGCGGTGAAGGTGGCGGTCATCGCCGGCTCGTTGTTCCAGATGAAGGTGTGATAGTCCAAGGGATTGGCGACCGCGACCAGCGGCCCGAGCGTCGATTTGACATGGGCGCGGTGGCTGTCGGTCAGCACAGGGAAATTGACCCAGCGCCCTTCGGCGCTGTCGGCCATGACAGAGGCCTCGCCGCCCGAACAGCTCATCGACGACAGCCTATAGCCGGGCAAAGGTCCGGTGATGTGCAGCAGCTTCAGCGCCTCGATAAAGGCGGGGATCGAATCGACACGCGCAATGCCGAGCCGCCGCAGGAACGCACCCGAGGCCGCATCCGAGCCGGCCAGCGAGGCGGTGTGCGAGACGGTCGCCTGCCTGGCCTGTTCGGAACGGCCGACCTTCATGGCGATGATCGGCTTTTTCAGCTCGCGCGCCCGTGCCGCCAGCCTCTCGAAGCCGGCTACCGAATCGAAGGCCTCGATATGCAGGCCGAGCGACGTGACCCGCTCGTCCTCGATCAGGCCGAGCGCCATTTCGGACAGACCGGTCTGCGCCTGGTTGCCGGCGGTCATCAGGAAGGCGATCGGCAGGCCGCGCCTCTGCATGGTCATGTTGATGGCGATGTTGGAGGACTGGGTGATGATGGCGACGCCCTTGCCGCCCTCGGCCAATCTTATGCCGCCATGCTGGTCGGGCCACAGCAGCGCGCCGTCGGCATAATTGATCAGGCCGTAGCAATTCGGCCCGATGATCGGCATCGAGCCGGCTGCGGCGACCAGCTCGGCCTGCAGCCGCTCGCCATCATCGTCATAGGCCTCGGTTTCGAGGAAGCCGGCGGCAAAGCAGACGGCGCCGCCGGCGCCGCGCTCGGCCAACGCCTTGATCACCTCGATGGTCAAATGCCGGTTGACGCCGACAAAGGCAGCATCGGGCGCGCCCGGCAGGTCAGCCACCGAACGATAGGCCTTGCGACCGGCGACCTCATCCTTGGTCGGATGCACCGGCCAGATCTCGCCGGCAAAGCCCATCTTGATCGATTGCGCGACGACGGCCGCGGCCTGCGCACCGCCGAAGACGGCGATCGATTTCGGCCGCAGGAGACGCTCAAGTTTATGCATATGTTATGCCCCGAACGGACGCAGCAGCGCCCTTGAAATAATGTGGCGCTGGATCTCTGACGTGCCTTCCCAGATGCGCTCGACGCGCGCGTCGCGCCAGATGCGCTCCAGTGGCAAATCGTCCATCAGTCCCATGCCGCCATGAATCTGGATCGCCTCATCGGCAACGTATGCAAGCATCTCGGTGGCCTTCAGCTTGGCCATGGCCATGTCCTGGTCGGTGACGGTGCCCTGATCGTACTTCCAGCCGGCTTCGAACACCATCAGGTCGGCGGCCTTCAATTCGGTCGCCATATCGGCCAGCTTGAACGACACGCCCTGGAACTTTCCGATCTGCTGGCCGAACTGCTGGCGCTGCGCGGCATATTCGACGGCATGGCCAAGCGCCCGCTCGGCGCGGCCGAGGCAAGTGGCGCCGACCTGCAGCCGGGTGGCGCCGAGCCAGGAATTGGCGACGTCGAAACCCTTGTGGACTTCGCCCAACACTTGGGCGGCGGGCAGCCGGCAATCGTCGAATTCGAGGATGGCGTTGGTGTAGCCGCGATGCGAGACGTTGCGGTAGCCATCGCGGACGGTGAAGCCCTTCGTCCCTTTGTCGACGAAGAATGCGGTGATCTTCTTGCGTTTGCCGCGCGGCGAATCCTCTTCGCCTGAGGCCATGAAAACGATGGCAAAGTCGGCGAGGTCGGCGTGGGAGATAAAATGCTTGGTGCCGTTCAGCACCCAGTCGTCGCCGTCCTGTACGGCGGTCGCCTTCATGCCGCGCAAATCGGAGCCTGCGCCCGGCTCGGTCATCGCCAGGCAGTCCCATTTCTCGCCGCGGATGCAGGGGAACAGATATTTCTCGCGCTGCTCCGGCGTGCCGGCCAAAAGGATGTTGGACGGGCGCGCCACACAGGTCCAATGCAGCGCGTAATTGGCGCGGCCGAGTTCCTTTTCGTAGAGCAGCCAGGTCACGGTATCCAGGCCGGCGCCGCCGACGTCGGCCGGCATGTTGGCGGCATAGAGCCCGGCCTCGATCGCCTTGGCCTTGATTTCCTCGATCAGGTCGCGGCGCAGCACACCGGTGCGCTCGACCTCGCGCTCATGCGGATAAAGCTCGTTCTCGACGAACGCACGCGTAGTCTCGACGATGAGCCTCTGTTCCTCCGACAGCCCGAAATCCATGCTCTCAGCCTTTCTTCTTGCCGGTCTTTTTCTTCGGCTTCTCGGCTTTCTTCACCGGCTTCAACGCCTTGGCCTTCTCGGCGGCCTTGGAGGCCGTAGGTTTCTTCGCTGCCAGCTTGGCGAGCTGCCTGGTATAGTCCTTGTGCAGCGCGCCCGCGCCCCAGCCCTTGCCTTTGTTCTGCTTCGACAGCGCGTCCATGATGGCGACCAGATTGTCGTCGCGGATTTTTTCCAGCTCACGGATCGACAGCCCATGCGCCTGGTCGTCCGACTGCGTGGCGATCAGGTCGACCAGTTCGTCGTTGAACTCCGGCACATCCATCAGCTTGGTCCATGGCCATTTCAGGCAGGGCCCGAACTGCGCCATGAAGTGGCGCATGCCGGCCTCGCCACCGGCGACGCGATAGACCTGGAACATGCCCATCTGCGCCCAGCGCAGGCCGAAGCCGTAGCGCATGATGTCGTCGAGTTCCTCGACCGTGCAGATGCCGTCCTTGATCAGCCACAGCGCCTCGCGCCATGCCGCTTCGAGCAGGCGGTCGCCGACGAAGGCCTCGATCTCCTTGCGGATGACGACCGGCTTCATGCCGATCGAGGCATACATCTCCTTCGCGACCTCGATCGCCTCGGGAAAGGTCTGCTCGCCGCCCACGATCTCGACCAGCGGCAGGAGATAGACCGGGTTGAACGGATGGCCGACGACCAGCCGCTCCGGATGCTTCTTCATCGCCACCTGCATGTCGGTTGGCTTGATGCCGGAGGTCGAGGAACCGACAATCGCATTGGCCGGCGCGTGGGTATCGATCTCGGCGAGCACCCGGTGCTTGAGGTCGAGCCGTTCCGGCACGCTTTCCTGAATGAAATCGGCATCGGCCACTGCCTCGGCGATGGTCTTGGCAAAGGTCAGCTTGCCCTCTTTCGGCAAACCGCCGGGTACCATCTGCTTGTAGGCGCGGCGCGCGCCCTTCATCACTTCGCCGACCTTGCGCGACGCCTCGGGATCGGGATCGAAGATCGACACGTCGATGCCGTTGAGCAGCAGCCGCGCCACCCAGCCGGCGCCGATGACGCCGCCACCGATGGCGGCTGCCTTGTTGATGATGCTCATGCGGAAGCTCCGGTTCTGGTCATGGCGGTTGTGGGATCTATGAGCGGCACGCGTTCGCCGGCGCGGATCACGGACGGGTCGTATGCCTTGCGGGCAAAGACTTCGAGGACGAAGGGCCGGAAGAATTCGATCGGCAGCGTGTCATAATCGGGGTCGAAGCTGGACTGGTCCCAGCGTTCGCAAAACTGGTCGCAATCGTCGAAATAGGCGTGGCCGGCAAAGCGGTCGCGCGCATGGCGGTTACCGCCGAGGTGATGGGCATAGTAGAGCCGCTGGAAGTCGCCATGTTTCTCCACCACCCAAGTGCATTGTTCGCGCACGAAGGGTTTCAGGATCGAAGCGGCATATTCGTCGTGATTGTATGGCGCGTAGATGTCGCCGATGTCGTGCAGTAGCGCGCAGGCGATCCAGTCGGTGTCGGCGCCGTCGCGCCAGGCACGCGTCGCCGCCTGCAGC
The DNA here is from genome assembly GCF_003997415.1 of Mesorhizobium sp. M7A.F.Ca.MR.245.00.0.0. Taxonomy (NCBI): domain Bacteria; kingdom Pseudomonadati; phylum Pseudomonadota; class Alphaproteobacteria; order Hyphomicrobiales; family Phyllobacteriaceae; genus Mesorhizobium; species Mesorhizobium sp. M7A.F.Ca.MR.245.00.0.0. The sequence continues at coordinate 77,584 of NZ_RZTE01000013.1, forward strand.
GAATGGCCGAGCCGGGTGATCTTGTAGCCCGATAGGCCCGCGTCGAGCTGCACCAGCGCATCGAGCAGCCGCTCGCCGGTCCTGGCGGCATAATCGATCTCATGCGCGGTCAGGAACTCGTAGTCGTCCCGGTCGCCATCCTTCATTGCGGTGAATTTTACGGTAGTCATGCCGACCCTCCCGACGAATAATTTATGCCGCGATCGGCGCCCGCTTGGTGAGGTTGAGCTTCTGCCGTACCTCTTCCGGCCCAAGAATCCTGGCGCCGAGATTGGTGACGATGCTGGCGGCGCGCTCGACCAACTGCGCATTGGTCGCCAGTACGCCCTTGTCGAGCCAGAGATTGTCTTCGAGACCGACGCGGACATTGCCGCCGGCCAGCACCGCCGCAGCAGCATAGGCCATCTGGTTGCGGCCGATGGCAAAGGCCGACCAGTTCCAGGTCGACGGCACATTGTTGACCATGGCCATGAAGGTGTTGAGGTCGTCCGGCGCCCCCCACGGCACGCCCATGCAGAGCTGCACCAGCGCATCGGGGTTGAGCACCTTTTCCTCGACCAGCTGCTTGGCGAACCACAAATGGCCAGTGTCGAAGGCCTCGATCTCCGGCTTGACGCCAAGCGCCGTCATCATACCGCCCATGGCGCGCAGCATGCCTGGCGTGTTGGTCATGACATAGTCGGCCTCGGCGAAATTCATGGTGCCGCAGTCGAGCGTGCAGATTTCCGGCAGGCATTGGCGCACATGTTCCATGCGGTTGGTGGCGCCGCCCATGTCGGTGCCTTTTTCGTTGAGCGGCAACGGCGCTTCCGGCGATCCGAACACCATGTCGCCGCCCATGCCGGCGGTCAGGTTCAGCACGACGTCGACATTGGCCTCGCGGATGCGCTCGGTCACTTCGCGGTAGAGATGCACATCGCGCCTGGGCTTGCCGGTCTCGGGATCGCGGACGTGGCAGTGCACGATTGCGGCGCCAGCCTTGGCCGCGTCGATGGCCGAATCGGCGATCTGCTTTGGCGAGCGCGGCACATGAGGGCTGCGGTCCTGCGACCCGCCGGACCCGGTCACGGCACAGGTAATGAAGACCTCACGGTTCATCGCAAGCGGCATAGAACTCTCCTCCTAAAGAACAGTCCACAACAATGCCCGACTTGCCGGAAACTGTTTTGCGTTTTACGAAGCTTCCATGACGAAAAGCGAAAAACCGACGATCTTTCGTGCCGAGCGTCTGCCGCTCAAGGTGACGCTGCTGGTGTTTTCCGGCTCGTCGATCATGTGCGTCGCATCCGCCGTCGATCCACTGCGGGCCGCCAACCGCATCTCCGGCGAGACCCTGTTCGATTTTCGGCTGGTCTCGGTGACCGGCGAGGCTCCGGTCACCACATGCGGCCTGCCGGTGGCGGTCAGTGGCCGTTTCGACGCGGCCGAGCCAACCGACGTTCTTGTCGTTGTCGCCGGCTTCGGCACCCAGAACTATGCGACCTCGGCTCTGTTGTCGGGCCTGCGCCGGGCCGCACGCACGACGCGTGCTTGCGGCGGCGTCGAGGCGGGCACCTGGCTGGTCGCACGCGCGGGCCTGCTGGAAGGGCGCAGTGCCACCACCCACTGGGAGGACATGGAGGATTTTTCCTCGTCCTTCCCCGGCGTCGATGTCCGCCCTGACCGCTATGTCATCGACGGGCCGGTGTTCACGTCGGGTGGCGCGTCACCGACCTTCGACCTGATGCTGCATCTCATCCGCACGCGGCTCGGTATGGCGGTGGCGCTCGATGTCGCCAGCGTCTTCATCTACGACCAGGCTCGCGCCGCCACCGACGCACAGCCGCTGGTCTCGCTTGGCCGGCTCGACGGCTACGACCCGCGCCTTGCGCAAGCCATCCGGCTGATGGAATCGCATGTCGATCAGCCGCTAACCATCGAAGCAGTGGCCAAGCGCGCCGGCGTGACGGCACGGACGCTGGAAAGCATCTTTCGCAAATCGATCGGCGAGACGCCGGGCGCCTATTATCTCAGGCTGCGCCTCGGCGCCGCGCGCCGGCTGGTGGTCGATACGAGGGTTGCCATGGCCGATATTGCCGGGCGGACCGGGTTCTCGTCCGCCGCGGCATTTTCGAGGGCATTTTCAAGGGCTTTCGGCGAAGCGCCGGTCAGATTGCGGAGGGGTTGATGTGCATGCCGCCCAAAAGTGTGTAGCGGTTTTGGGACAACGACATGCACAAAGTCGGAAAGCTCAGGCAGCGTTCTGACGGTCACTGCCGCCGTCGATCTGCGAGCGCATCTGTCTGGCAAGATGGGTCTCGAAACGGCTGGCAACGGCGCGGTCCCATTCGTTGGAGCGGCGCGTACCATCCTTCGGATGCGGCATCGCCATCAGCCGGTCGATGATCGATCCGGCCTCGCCAGGTGAGAGCAGGGCGTCGATTTCACGTTCGTTCTGCATATCGGTTCGCCTCCTTCTTCCTCTCCCGCCACGAGCCACTCTTATACGAGAAACGTGACGGCAGTTTGAAGGCAAGAGCGAGGTCATTGAAGGGCGTCGAAGGGCAAAACCGTGTCGCGGGACCGGGCCATGCGCAAAGCTGTTCCTGCGTCCCGGCAGGTCAGATCAAGGAGAGATCTACAGCCGCTTTTCGAACAGCACCGTGGTGAAGCCACTGTCCCATTCGTCGTCTGGATAGCGGTTTTTCTCGACATAGCCGACCGCCTTGTAGAGGGCTTGTGCCGGCAGGTTGAACGTGTCGGTTTCCAGCCGCGCCTGCGCCAACCCGGCGGTGCCGATTGCCTGTTCGGCATGGGAGAGCAGCTTGCGGCCGACACCTTGGCCTTGACGGGATGCCATGACGTGCAGGGCCTCGATGAAATCGGCGCGCCAATGGATCAGGCCGGCGACCTCGCCATCGATCTCGGCAACGGCGAACTCAGGCCAGCTCCGGTCGACATAGCGCCCGCCAATATCCGTCTCGACATAGCGCCGCGCCGCTGCTTCGGTGATGTTCGGCAGCCATGTGCCTTCGAACGTTTCCTGCAGCACCTGCTTCAACGCCGGAATATCGCTCGCCTGCGCCGGGCGCACGATGATTCGATCCTCTGCCATTTTCCGTCTCCCGCCAATGCATGTCGCCCAAAAGTGCCAGCGGTTTTGGGATGACGACATGCATAAAAATAAAGGCTGCCGCACGGGCTCTCTTTCGGCGACACGCGTGGCATCTTGATCTCACGCTGGCTGCCGAAGATCTGTGCGATCCTCGGCAGCCTCTCGCGAAGTGGGCTGACTAGCAGATAGCGATGGCGACGGCTTTCAGCCAGTGGTGCCGGATGTCGGTCCAGAGATGGAGCGGCGCGCGCCTTACACGTAGCGGTTGACGATATTTTCCAGCAGTTCCTGGCGGCCGGACCTCGGCTGCGGCTCGATCTTCTTCTTGACGACACGCTCGGCGATATCCTCAAGCGTGCGCTTGCCGGCGAGCATCGCCTTGCCCTCGGCCGTGTTCCAGCCGGCATAACGTTCTGCCAGCGGCGCCGATAGCGCCTTGTCCTCAACCATGCGGGCCGCGGCTTTCAGGCCACGTGCGCAAGAGTCCATGCCGCCGATATGGCCGATCAGCAGGTCCTGCGGATCGAGCGACTGGCGGCGCAGCTTGGCGTCGAAATTGGTGCCGCCGGTCTTGAAGCCGCCGGCCTGCAGGACCTGGTAGTAGGCCAGCGCCATTTCCGGCACGTTGTTGGGGAACTGGTCGGTGTCCCATCCCGACTGATAGTCGTTGCGGTTCATATCGATCGAACCGAAAATGCCGAGCGCATTGGCCAGAGCCAGTTCGTGCTCGAAGGAATGGCCGGCCAGGATGGCGTGGCCCTGCTCGATATTGACCTTGACCTCCTTCTCCAGCCCGAAGCGCTTGAGGAAGCCGTAGACCGTGGCGACATCGTAATCGTACTGATGCTTGGTCGGCTCCTGCGGCTTCGGCTCGATCAGGATCGCGCCCTTGAAGCCGATTTTGTGCTTGTAGTCGACGACCATGCTGAGGAACCGGCCGGCCTGTTCCTGCTCGCGCGCGAGGTCGGTGTTGAGCAGCGTCTCATAGCCTTCGCGCCCGCCCCACAGCACGTAGTTTTCGCCCTTCAGCCGCTTGGTGACGTCGATGCAGCTTTTTACCGTCGCCGCCGCGTAGGCAAAGACATCCGGATCGGGATTGGTGGCCGCCCCCGACATGAAGCGGCGATTGGAGAACAGATTGGCGGTGCCCCAAAGCAGCTTGACGCCGGTCTGCTTCATCTTGCCCGCGAAGTAATCGGCGATCTCATCGAGGCGCGCGGCACTTTCGGAAAAATCCTTGCCTTCCGGCCGCACATCGGCGTCGTGGAAGCAGAAATAGGGCGCGCCGAGCAGCGAGAACATCTCGAAGGCGACGTCCGCTTTCAGCTTTGCCAGTTCCATCGTGTCGGTGCCACCTGCCTTGGGGAACCACGGCCGGTCGAAGGTCTGGCCGCCGAACGGATCGCCGCCCGGCCAGGCAAAGGAGTGCCAGTAGGCGACGGCGAAGCGCAGATGGTCTTCCAGCCGTTTGCCGGCGACGAGCTCGTCGGGATTGTAGAACCTATAGGCCAGCGGATTGGTCGAATCCGGCCCTTCATATTTGATTTTCTTGATGTCGCCGAAAAATCCGCTGCTCATGATTTCTGTCCTCTCACAAAGTTCTGCCGCCATTACCTCAGGCGTAATTGGTTTCAGGCCAGCGCCGGTTGAAAAGGGTCATGTCAAAACCGTCAATGAAGGAGACAGACCATGACCGACCTCACCAAGATCGCTGAAAACTACATCACCGCCTGGAACGAAAGCGATGCCGTCCGCCGGACCGAATTGCTCAAGGCGACCTTCACGGAAGACGTCAGCTATCGTGATCCGCTCATGCAGGGCGACGGCCATGAAGGCGTCGCGGCTCTGATCGACGGCGTGCAGCAGCGCTTTGCCGGCTTCCGGTTCTCGCTGAAGGGCACGCCGGACGGTTTTGCCGACAAGATCCGCTTCTCGTGGAATCTCGGACCTGAGGGGACGCCTTCGGTGATTGAAGGCACCGATATCGGAATCATCGAGAACGGCCGCCTGAAGAGCGTCACCGGCTTTCTCGACAAGGTGCCTGCGCAGTAAGGACTTCTGGGCGAGGCGGGTGCGAAGCGCCCCCCTCTGGCCTGCCGGCCATCTCCCCCTCAAGGGGGGAGATTGGCTGTCTTTCCCGCCATCGCTAATTATCAACCTTGCAAGACGAGTAAAGCCGTCCACCCTGCCGATCTCCCCCCTAGAGGGGGAGATGCCCGGCAGGGCAGAGGGGGGCGCCTCGCACTGAATCACGCGGTTACAGCCCTGATCGCCGGGTACAGCTCCCGGTAGCGCTGATAGGCATCGGCATAGACGCCGCCAAGCGCCGCGTCCGGTTCGATCGTGGCATCCGTCCTCGGTGCCGTACAGACTTCCAGCGGATCGGCACCAGTCGCAGCGATCAGGCCGAGCCGTGCGGCGCCAAAGGCGGCGCCGAAATCGCCGTCGGCGGGAATGTCGACAGGCAGTCGAAGCGCGGTGGCAATCGCCTTCAGCCAGTAGCGCGAGCGGGAACCGCCGCCGATCGCCGTCACCCGCGTCAAACTCGTGCCGGCCTTCGCCAGGGCGTCGAGGCTGTCGCGGAAGGCAAAGGCCACACCCTCCAGCACGGCCTGGGTCAGCACGGCACGGCTCGATTCATGCGCCAGCCCGGCGAACGCGCCGCGAATGGCGGCATCATTGTAGGGTGTGCGCTCACCCGAGAGATAAGGCAGGAAGGACACGCCGCTGGGCGCCTCCAATGTGTCGCCGAGTTCAGCGGTCAATTCGCCGGCGCTCTTCCCGGTGATTTCGGACAGCCAGTTGAGCGAATCCGTTGCCGACAGGATGACCCCCATCTGGTGCCAGGTGTTCGGCAGGGCGTGGCAGAAGGTGTGAACCGCGCTAGCCGGGTTGGGCAGGTAGGAAGCGTTGGCGGCAAACAGCACGCCCGATGTGCCGAGCGAGACGAAAGCGTGGCCGGCGCCGACCGTGCCCATGCCGCAGGCCGAGGCCGCATTGTCGCCGGCGCCGCCGGCGATTGGAATGCCGGCCTGGACGCCCCATTTCGAGGCCAATTCACTGCGCAGTGCGCCTGCCTTGTGCGTACCCTCGACCAGCGACGGCATCTGCTCCTCGTCGAGCGACGTCGCTGCGAGCAGGTCCGTACTCCAGCGCCGGTTGCCGACATCGAGCCAGGAGGTACCGGCAGAATCCGACATCTCCGAAATGTGTTCGCCCGAAAGCCAGAGCCGCAGGAAATCCTTGGGCAGCAGCACTTTTGCGACCTTGGCGAAGACAGCGGGTTCGTTGTTTTTCACCCAGGCAAGTTTCGGCGCGGTGAAACCGGGAAAGACGATGTTGCCGGTCAGAGCGCGGAAGCGCGGATCGGCATCGAGGACAGCCGCCTCGGCATGGCTGCGCGTGTCGTTCCACAGGATGCAGGGACGCAGCACCTTGTCGGCGGCGTCGAGCAGCGTGGCGCCATGCATCTGCCCGGACAGGCCAATGCCCTTGACTGCCGCGAGTTCATCCGAATGGGAGGATTTGAGCTCGGCGATTGCGTCTTCGCAGGCGCGGATCCAGTGCTCGGGATTCTGTTCCGACCAGCCGGGATGCGGCCGTGAAACATCAAGCGAACCATGGCCGGAACCGATGACGGTTTGCCCGGCATCGATCAGCAGCGCCTTGACGCCCGACGTCCCGAGATCGAGGCCCAGATACATGTCTTCCTCCCACGCCAGCTAATTTTTTCGGGTCTCGAAAAAATCTGGCTTGGCCAGTTTTTAAAACAAGATCCGCTTCGGGTCAATTCTCCGACAAATCGGCGGCGCGTCGCACAAACAGCGCTGACAGCGGACTGTCGGGCCGCGCCATCGAGCGCTCCGCCGTGAGCGCCCTGGCCAGCGCACCCTCACCGGCGCGCAACGCTGCCTCGATCAGCGTCAGGTCGATAACATCGCGTTGGGCGTGGCTGCCGCCGAAACGATGGGAGATCGACCGGATCGGCCGGATCAGGCGCACGGTCTCGGCGTAATTGCCCTCACCGAATGCCTTGATGGCGAGCGTCAGCGGATGGCCGACATCCCGCGTGAAAGCCGCATTGTCGTCGCTGCCACGCATGGCCTCGCGCTGCGCCTCGAGCAAAGCGAGGGCCGGCGCATCTAACCCTGCACCGACAAAGGCCATCATCGCGTGGGCATCGTTGAAGGCATAATTACCGGCGCCGGCCTTGTGCCAATTGGCGGCGAGCGCCGCCCAGCGGTCGCCGACATCGACGCCGCCCAGGGCGAGCCGCCACAGGACTGCCGAGGCATCGACCATGTTGAGCGCCATCGTCGATTGCACGCTGTAGATAGGGCCGTCATAAAGGGCCAGCACCGCGTCGGTTTCGCCAAGATCGTAATGGAACAGCGCCAGGTGCCACCAATTGTGCACCTGCAGGAAGCTCTCCCTTGTCCACGCTTCCGGGTTGGCTTGCATCCAGGCGATACCATCCCTTTGCCGGCTTTGCATCTCCATGACATGGGCGACGGCGTGCTGCGCCCAGCCGTCGCGCGGCTCGATGTCGACCGCCGAGCGGCCAAGCTGTTCGGCCCTGACATAGTCACCCATCTCCTCCAGCCCGAAGGCCTGCATGCCGAGCATGGCGTGGTAGCCGGGCATGCCGCTTTGCCAGGATGGCAGGGCGCGGGCGATGCGGTCGCGCAGCATGCGGGCATTACCGGTGAAGAAATCGATCTGGTGGCCGACCTGCAGCGCCAGCCCGTCGCGCGGGGTCTCGATGGTGATATCTTCGAGAACGCGGCTGGCCTCATGCCAGCGTCCGCTGGCGAGATGGCCGAGGGCCGAGACATGCGCTTGCTCGTGTGTGGTCGCGGCAAGCGGCAGTGCGGCCTCATGGCAAGCCTTGGCCACGGCCGTCGCCTCCCGCTCGGTGGCGAGGCCGAACAGATATCCCTTGAAGACATGAGCCATGACGAAGCCGGGATCTTCCGCGATGGCGTGGTCGATGGACGCCACGGGATCGCCGATGAAGCACTGCAGTTCGCGCACCGCCTGGCTGTAGGGGGTGGCTCCCGCCTCCGTTGCACCCGAAAGCGTCAGGCCGAATGCGTCCCTGATTGCCATGCGATGTCCCTTTCATCGACCTGTGACCGGCCCTCGATCCCTTCGGCCCAAATCGATCCTAAAGCATGGTCCACGACACGCCAAACGCGCGTTGCGCCAGGCCATTTCAGTAGTCTTTGCAGTTTAGCAACCATGAGGAGCAGATTAGGCTTTGTAAAATTGAATGAATTGTGTCTTCATTGCGGCGACTGGCGGGGGCTGGAAATCGCGAATTGAGAGGGGACGCGATGCGGCATATGAAGAACTCGCTTCCGATCAGTCGTTCGGAGGATGCGCAGGTGACAGTTGCTTCGCCACAGCGAAAGCCACATCCGCTACATCCTTGGCTTATTAGCATCTTCTCAACTACGGCCTTTGCGTTGCTGCCCAATTCAGCTGCGTTTGCCGCATGCGTGCTGGGCCCAATCGCCGGAAACACCGTCTACACCTGCGATAGCGGCGACTCGGGCGGCAGCCTCACCGATGCCGATGGCGATAACACGCTGAATTTTCCCGCCGGCGGCACCGGGCAGATATCAGGCAACGTCACCTTTGGTGTCGGCACGGACCGCATCGACATGCAGTCCGGCACCATCACCGGCACCGTCGATCAGGGCGGCGGCACGGATTTCTTCACCATTGGCGCGGGTACCGTCGGCGGCAATGTCCAGCAGGGCGCCGGCATCGACGACTTCAACATGAGCGGCGGCCAGATCGGCTCGCTCAACCAGGGCGACGGCCTCGACACCTTCACCATGACCGGCGGACGCATCGTCGATTTCTTCGACGATGGCGACCGCGCCGTGATGACCGGTGGCCGCATCGGCCGCGTCAACATGAAGCTCGACCAGAACTATTTCAACATGTCCGGCGGCACCATCGACCGCAACCTCGTCACCGGCTTCGACAAGGACACGATCATCCTGTCGGGCGGCACCATCGGCGGCAACATCAGCGTCAGCGGCGGCAATGACAGCGTCACGGTCACCGGCGGCACGGTCGGTGGCGATATACTGATGAGCTTTGGCGCCGACAATTTCGTCTGGAACGGTGGCGGCATCATCTATGGTTCCGTAGATCTCGGTGGCGATAACGACACCGCCAGGCTCAGCAACCTCACCAACGCCAATATCGGTGCCACGGATGCCATATCAGGTGGTGCCGGCACCGATGCGCTGACCCTGGACAACGTCAAACTGGATGGGGTCAGCCGCCTTCAGAACTGGGAAAGCATCGACGCCACCAACGACACCGAGCTGACGATGGACAGCAATCTGGTGCTCGGCGATAGCGGCACCGGCACAGGTTCGCTCAGTGTCGATGCCGCAAGCACGCTCTATGGCGGCGGCTTCAATGCGGCGATCCAGGCGTTTACGGCAGGCCAGTTGGCGCAGGTCACCAATGCCGGCCGCATCGACCTGACCAATGGCACCGGCGCCACCGACAGCCTGACGATTTCGGGCAATTATGTCGGGCTGGGGGGCCTGCTGCTTATCCAGACCGAGCTCGGTGACGATTCCTCCGCATCCGACAAGTTGGTCCTGTCGAGCGGAACGGCTTCCGGTTCGACCGGCATCTCCGTGGTCAATCTCGGCGGCGCGGGGGCTGCGACCACGCAGGACGGCATCATGGTCGTCCAGGCAATCAACGGCGCCACCTCGGGCGCCACGACATTCGCGCTCGACGCCCCGGTCGCCGCCGGTGCCTTTGAATATTACCTGTTCAAGGGCGGCGTCAGCGCCGGCAGCGAGGAGAACTGGTACCTGCGCTCGACGCTGAACACGCCGGCCCCGCCGGCCGCAGCCCCGCCGGCGCTGGAACCCACTGCGCCGCCGGAACCAGAGCCGCCGGCGGCCGAACCGCCGCCGGCGGCTCTGGTTC